>CAZSJP010000196.1:0-7720 GCA_964606675.1 uncultured bacterium | reverse complement strand
GCTTTCATCATGTACGGATCGGGCGAGCTGCCGGGGATCGACAGCCTGACGCTGGCTCTGGTTATCGCGGGGCTTGGCAACGCCATTCTTGGCGCTTCGGGCGTCGAGAGCGTCATGCAGATTCCGGAAGAGCTGCGCGACCCGAAGACCGCCGTGCCGAAGATCTACCGCTGGATGCTGAGTATATTGCTTGGGTTCGGCGGGTTAGTAACCATCATAATTTTCATAGTACTTGATGCGTCGGAGCTGACCCAATCCCGGGATTTCCTCGTGGCCTTCGCCGGCGACAAAGCCATGACCGCGGTGTCGGGATCGGCCGTTGTCGGGCAGATATTTGCGTCGGTCATAGTCGTTGACGCGGCGCTCACGCTCATCGGCGCAACAAACACTGCGTTCGCAGGCGTCAGAGGCCTGTGGGTGACGATGGCCAAAGACCACCTCATGCCGCGCTTCTTCCTGCGCACGGACCCGAAGTTGGACACCCACAAGCACATCCACCTCGTGTTCGTGATCGGAGTGGCGGTGTTGGCGATCCTGGCTGGGGCGAATCTCGAAGTGCTCGGGCACTGGTACGGCGGTACCTTCGGCGCCGTGATGCTCTCCGGCGTCATCGGCATCGTGCTCCTGAGACATTACCAGGCCGACGCGCCTAGACCGTATCGGGCCCCGTGGGACATAAACGTAGGCGGTACCGAAATACCGTTCGGCGCGTTCGTCGGCTTCCTCGTTGTCGGCGGCGCACTCGTGGCGCTCAACATGGCGGCCGAGCATGACGTCTCCCGCTTGCAGGACTTCATCACGTATCTCATCGTCCTCGTTGCCATAGTGATCGCGTACTACGCCCACCCCGCGTGGATCAGGGCGTGGAACCGATACCGCAACCTGATTCTCCTCGAGCATAGAGGCGCGCTCGATCTGGACCGACAGCGTGCTGTCGCCGTCTGTGTCGGGGGATATCGCGCGCGCGAACGCGTGATGGTTATGGTCGAGCACGCGGCGATGTACCAATACCCGCACCTGGTCGTGCTCCACGTCAGTACCGATGCCGACGAAGTGGTGGTGCTCGACCCGCACGACTCGGCCACGCGCTTCCTGCCCATACCCGGCATGAACGACCGACGCATCCTTGCGACCCTGACGACGGTGCCGCAGATCGAGGAGATCCGCCTGCATCTGGTTATCGTCCCTCTAGAGGGTCACGATCGCTGGCAGGACGCGGTCAACGCGTTCCTGGCGGAAACGCCCGAGATACATTTTGTCGCCGTAGGCTCGGGCGAGCCGTTCGAGGCGCAGTCGGCGCAAGTCCTGACGATCGATGCCGACTGACGTCGCCGCCGGACCTCCTTACATCCCAGACCTACAGCTCTCCACTTCCTCGTGCGATCCAGCATCGTCGCGCGAGTTGAGGGTTCAATGATCGCATTGAGTTTGGACATGCAGGTATCCCGCTCGGTTGAAGACGTATTCGCGTTCGTCAGCGATGTTTCGCGACTGCCGGAGTGGGCAGCAGTCATCTCGTCGGTGTCGGAGCCTGACGGCGAGGCTGCCGGCGTCGGGGCCGAGTTCGACGTAGTGCTCAGCTTCATGGGGCGACAGGCCGAGGGGAGGTATCGCGTGAAGGAGTCCGACCACAACGTAGCGTTCGCCATCGAGACCCTGTCGGGACCCGTCGAACTGACCAGTTCCTATCGATTCCAGCCGGCCGCGGAGGGTACACGCCTGTTCGTGACGTCCAGCGGGAGCGCATCGGCATTGCCGCGGTTCCTGGAGTCGTCGGTCTCGAACGTCATCCGCCGACAGTTCGAGGCGGACCATCGCCGGCTGAAGGAGTTGCTCGAAAGCGCGGCGCAGGGAGCGGGCTGAGAACGGCGGCGTCAGCGACAGTTCACTCGTCGGGATCGTCGTCCTCGGTCCACCAACTCGATTCCGAATCGCCATCTATGTCGTCGTCCTCCGTCGGGCCCCGCCGTGACGCCAGCGCGGAGACCTCTGTGGCACCCTCCACTATGTCCATCAGCAGAGCAACGGGCTGCAGATCGTGCAGGTCCAGGACATGGAGGCGGACGTGGCGCAGCTCATGCGCAAGGTTCGCCACTGTTGGCCTAAGGCGATCCATGGCGACGGATGAAGCCTCGTCCAAGGCGGTATGCGCCTCCTTCTCCGCGGCCAGAAGCTGCCTCGCGGCGGAATCCATCTTCTGGTGCTCTTCCCTGAGAAATGCAAGCACCCGGCGGGCACGCACTTGTCTACCATCGCGCATCAACGTACCGGCTCGTCGCAGCTCCCGACGAAGGGCGCCAAGGGTCTCGTTGGGCACGTCCACGTTCCACCCGTTACGTTCCAGTTGCTGCAGTAGCGCCTCCGACTCGGTCAGGTCGGTGCGCATGCCCCAAACTGCCTCAGCCCTGTTCTTGACGGCCTCCAGCAAGGAAACGGGCAGCCGCTCGTCCGCATCCAGCGCCTCGCGCCGTATCTCGCGCAGTTCGTGTTCAAGCTCCTCGACGATCGGCACCAAGACGGCTGGGACGTCGGACCTAGCATTCGCCAGAGCTTGCAGCGCCAGTTGCTCGGCGTCCAACAGCCGCCTCGCCGCAGAATCCATCTTCCCGTGCTCTGCTCTGAGAGACCTGACAGCCTCGCGGGCACTCGTCAGTTGACCATCGCGCGCCAGCGTACCGGCTCGCCGCAGCTCCAGCCGCAGCTTGCCGAGGGTCCCGGTGGGCACCTCCACGTTCCACCCATTGCGTTCCATCTCCTTCAGTAACGCCTCCGACCCCGTGAGGCCGGTGCGCATGTCCCAAACTGCCTCGGCCTTGTTTCTTACGCCGTCCAGCATGGAAGCGGGTTGCTGTTCGTCCGTATCCAGGACTACGCAGCGTAGCTCTCGCAGATCGTTCTCGAGTTCCTCCACGATCGGCACCAAAGCATCTGGGACATCGGACCTGGCTTTGTCCAGAGCTTGCAGCGCCCGCCGCTCTGCATCCAGCAGCCGCCTCGCGGCAGAATCCATCTTCCGGTGCTCGTCTCTGAGGGACCCGACGACCTCGCGGGCACGCGTCGGATGGCCATCGCGCACCAGCGTGCCGGCCCGCCGCAGTTCCTGTCGCAGCCCGCCAAGGGTCTCCTTCGTCACGTCGACGTTCCACCCATTGCGTGCCAGTTTCTGCAGTAGTGCCTCCGACTCGTTCAGGCCGGGGCGCATGGCCCGGATTGCCTCAGCCTTGTATCTGATGTCGTCCAGCAAAGAAACGGACTGTGCTTCGTACGGGTTCAGACCCTCACCTGGCATCGCGCGTAGATCGTGCTCAAGTTCGTCCACAATCGGCACTAACATGTCTGGGGCGGCGGACCTGGCTCTGTCTAGAGCCCGCAGAGCCAATCGCTCGGCGTCCGATAGCCGATTCGCTGCTGCGTCCATTTCCCTACGCTGTTCCGTGAGCGCCTCGACCAACTGAAGGGCACTCGCCAAATGTCCCTCGCGCGCCAGTTCCTCCGCTCGGCGCAGCTCTCCAAGATGGTGCTCGCCCCGCTCGCCCACGTTCCACCCGGCACGTTCCAACTCCTGCAGCGTCGCCTCGGATTCGACGAAGCTGCTGCTCTCAGCCTCGATTGCCTTCGTCAGGCGCCGTGCAAGCTGCGCTACTCTGTCCGCCTCAGCCCTGCTACTGCGGGGGATGGCACCTTCGGGCGCGCGCGCCTCCGGAGTCGCCACATGCGTGTCGTCTCGTTCGAAACTGCGGTCGGTGGCCGCGGACGGCGACTCCGATGCCTCGGGTCTCTCGTCGCCTGCCGCGTCGCCCAATCTGTAGTCGTCTCCTCTCCAAGGCGATGTTCGCTCAGAGCCCTCCACCGGCCCGATCGTGACGCCTGTTCTTAACCGCCAAAGCCGCTCTGCCGGCCAGGCGAGCACCATGGCTATCGTGATGGCACATATCGCGTAGGTGCCGGCAACCGAATAAGTCCAGGAACTGTATGAGCCAAATGCCAGCCAGAAAGCTGCCGCGATAGAAAGCGCGCCGAGCAGATACGCAGCCCTCCGGTCCTTGCTTCGCCAAGCCCCGTACAGAAGTATGCAGAGCGCCGCGCCGGTTAGCCACTCGAACATCCGCTTGTATCTGTACCATTCGTCGGCGTACACCTCGAGCAGTTCGGCGGATCGAATTTCATATTCGTGCATCAATGCTCCGGTCGGAGAACCGGTCTGGACGGCGTGCGAGACGAATCGGGCGAACCGACTCACCCCGTAGCGCATCCGAAGGTAGTCCGCCATGCGTCCGTAGCTTCTGTATTCATCAACGAGTGCGTCTCTGTCCTGATCGGAAAGCAGGATCGCCATCGACTCATGGAACCATCGATCAACTTGTCTGCTGCGCGCAAAGCCGAGAGTCGCATTGATGAATACGTGCACCAACTCATGCTTGCATACCTCGTAAAGGTGCTCCTGATTGAATTCGCGTATGGCGTAGTCGAATTGGAATCCGCTCACTCCCTCAGAAGTCATGTCACGCCGCAGTTCGCTGTTGGCTTCGCCGGTTACGATGCGGTATGGGATGACAATTGTGCGGCATGGCTGAGCGAATCCGGTGGTCGTCTCGCTGGTACCAAAGGCTTGCTGCATCTTCTTCAGGCTACTGAGGAACCACACGTATATCAGCCCGTCGGGCGGCTTCAGGCCGAGTTGACCCCACCCCACAGCAACGTCATCGTATGCATCTCCGACGCTGTTCTCGACGGCCTCCACCAACTCATCGTCGCCTACCGGCGCCCGGACATAGAGCCGATCGCCGAACAGTCGATGCCAGACGACCTCGTCGTAGCCGAACTGGCTCCCTGAACCCACATACCACAGGAAGAAGCTGGACGCGTACCGCAAGACACTGAACGCCGGACTGGGTACCCCAGCCCGGATCATGCGAAACGTTTCGTAGTGTCGGCGGACGAACTCATCGACATCCAACGAGTCCCAATTGACGGGATTGGTGATGAGTTCCATCAGGGCGCTGTCCGGCGGCGACCAGAGGCTGTCGGGCGAGAACGATTCGGCGCCTGGGGCGAGTGTTGGGGAGACACACAGGATGGCAAAGAGTGTCAGGTGCTTCATGTGGGGCCTCCTACCTGCACATAGAGTATCCTCCGCAATGTAAGCTTTGAGGTCGGAGCGGCCAATCCCTCCTCCTCCCCACCACGTTGGTCCTCCCATCGCCGCCCGGTATATTATGGCGATTCGATCTGCCGGTCTCACGGGGACGCCGGAGCACCCGGCACGACACTCCATTTACGCCACAGGGAGTAAGTGTTCCATGAGCGACAAACTAGTCCGTGCAGCCATCATCGGCTACGGCGGCGCCTTCAACATGGGCAGCCATCACACTCGCGAAATGCACGCCACCGGCAGGATGAAGCTCGTGGCCGCGTGCGATACCGACCCGAAGCGCACCGAGGCCGCCAAAGAAGACTGGCCCGGCATCGAGACCTACAACGATGCGGCCGATCTCCTGGCCAAGTGCGATTTCGATCTGGCGATCGTCATCCTGCCGCACAACCTGCACGCCGAAGTCTGCATCCAATGCTCGAACGCCGGCAAGCACGTCATTGTCGAGAAGCCGATGTGCATCACCGCCGCTGAGGCCACCGACATGATCGACGCGGCCAAGAAGGCCGGCACGATGCTCACGGTGTATCACAACCGACGCCACGACGGCGATTTCAAGACGCTGAAGAGCCTCGTCGAGCGCGGCGTGATCGGCAAAGTGTTCAACGTCGAAATGGGCGGCTGCAACTACGGCAAGCCAGGGACGTGGTGGCGAGCCGACAAGAAGATTTCCGGCGGAACGTTCTACGACTGGGGCGCTCACTACCTCGATTGGCTGCTGAATATCATACCTGCGAAGATGACCAACGTGACAGGATTCTGGCAGCGCGACCTGGTCTGGGAGGACGTCACAAACGAGGATCACGTGCATGCGGTTATCCGCTTCGACGACAACACGTCCGCGGACGTTCAGTTCTCGGCGATCTCTCGCGTCGGCAGGCCGCGCTGGCGTCTGCTCGGTAGCAAGGGCGCCATCGTGAGCGACGGCGACGGATTCAAGGTGTACAGCGAGTTCGACGGCATCGCCGCTAACGGAAACGTTCCGAACGGCCCCGGCACGCATCCCGAATACTACGAGAATATCGCGGCTCACATCCTCGACGGGGCCGAGCTTGACGTCAAGCCCGAAGAGGCGCGTCGCGTCATCGCCGTCATCGAAGCGGCGGAGAAGTCCGGCGATTCCGGCGTGAGCGAGCCGGTACCGCACGAGTAACTCGCGCATCGCGTAGAGCACAACACTGAACGGACCGGGGAGAGCATCCGCTCTCCCCGTTTTTTGCGTCTGGCTGCGTCGGGGCGGTTGTTCCGTTGGCCGCCGGGTGGGCGATAGCACGGAGGCAGTCCGCACCATGGTTCTGGTCGAACTCGATCGCGTCACGAAAGCCTACGACGGCGATGAGGTGTTGGAGGACGTCTCGTGGCGCATCACCGACCGTGCGCGGGTAGGGCTGATCGGACCCAACGGCAGCGGCAAGACGACGCTCGCCCGGCTGATATCCCGCGAGATCTCGCCCACGAGCGGCTCCGTGAGAATCGCCGGCGCCGCGACGGTGGGATATCTCACGCAGGAGGTCACGCTGGCGCCGGGCACCGTTGTACGCGACCATGTCCTGCAGGCCGACGGTAGATCCGAGAGCATGCGTCTGCGCCTGGTCGATCTCGAATACCGCATCGCCGCCGGCGACGCTACCGATCGCGAGACAAAGGACTATGGTAGCTTGCGCGACGCCTACGAACATCAGGGCGGGTACGCGCACGAAGCGAACTGCGATGCGGTCCTGAGCCATCTCGGGTTCCACGCCGACGAGCGCGACCGCAAGACGGAACTGCTGAGCGGCGGCGAACAAAGCCGTCTCGAACTCGCGGCACTGCTCGTTCGTCGTCCCGACCTTCTGGTTCTCGACGAGCCGACGAACCATCTCGACATCGAAGGTATCGAGTGGTTGGAGGCGTTTCTCGCCGACTACGTTGGCGCCGTGGTTGCCATCTCTCATGACAGGGTGTTCCTCGACCGTGTCGTGTCCGAGGTGGTCGAGGTCGACGCGGGCTCGCTGGCCGAGTACCCCGGCAACTACACGGCCTACGTCGCCCGGAAGGCCGAGCGCCAAGCGCAGCAGGAGAAGGAATTCCGCGAGCAGCGGGAGCTGATCGAGCGAACGGAGGAATTCATCCGCCGCAACATAGCGCGCGCCAGCACGACACGTCGCGCCCAGAGCCGGCGGAAGATGCTTGAGAAGATCGAGCGCCTTGAGCCGCCATCGTCGGCTCGGTCGGTCAAGCTGAGTTTCCCCGTGAGCCGGCGAGGCGGCAACGAGGTCCTCGAGCTGAGCCACCTCACGAAGTCGTACGGGAGCAACACGCTCTTCCGAGACCTTTCGCTGCTGGTGCGGCGCGGTGAGCGCGTGGGCATTATCGGCCCCAACGGTTCGGGGAAATCAACATTGCTCCAGACCGTGGTCGGCGAGTTGGAGCCGGATACCGGCGGCATCCGGTTCGGCGTCGGTGTGGACGTAGGCTACTTCGATCAGCGTCGCGAGGGCCTCGGGCAAGACAGTACGGTGATCGACGAGGTGTGGTCGGTCCGGCCTGGGATGACCACGGAGGAGATTCGGACGTACGTCGGCAAGT
>CAZSJP010000195.1:0-7725 GCA_964606675.1 uncultured bacterium | reverse complement strand
ACTCAACAGCGGGTCGGCCTTCGTGACCCTCCGGGGCTGCTCGGTCGCCACAACCAGCCGACGTGTAGCCCTGGCGCCGCCTGAGCCGGGGCTGGCCGCAGGAGACTACCTGGTGCTGGCCGAACACGTCGACAGCCTCAGATTGGGGTACGGGCCGGGCGTGCCGACGTGGGGGCTCGATGAGAGCTTCCCGCACCTGAACAGAAGCGCGGACGCGGTCCGTGAGGTCACGCTGGTCGACGCTACCGGCCGAGCCGTCGACACGGCGCGCTATCCGGTACCGGAAGGAGGACGGTCGCTGGAGCTGCCCGCCACGAGCTTGTCTGGCGCCGATGAAGGCTCGTGGCAGGTGACGTGGGGCGCCCTCGTGGCAACTCCGGGCATGCCCAACACGGCGAACGACGAACCGCCCGATGCCCTCCGCGTAGCGATATCGCCCTCGCCACCGGGCGACACGGCCGACGTCGCCATCGAATTGCCGGAGCGCTCGGCGTTCATCACGGTGCGAATCTACGATCGGCTTGGCCGCGAAGTCCGCCGCCTGGTCGATGGCAGCAGGTGGCAGGGCCGGAGCGAGCATCACTGGGACGGCAAGGACAACGGAGGACGCGCCGCCCCCACGGGCATATACATCGTCCTGGTGGAGGCCGCCTCAGCCGAGACCGGTCGCACGCATCGCGCGACGCGAACCGTCGTGATCGCCCGTAGGCGTCGCTGACGGACGCGAATCCGGCGAATCAGGCGCTCGGCGCGTGGGCAAGCTTGAAGGTCGGCACGAACCCGACGGGGCCGAAGAGGCGTTTGTGTTGCGCCAATCCGGCGCGGCCGAGGTCGCCGGCGTCATTAATCAGATCGCAGCCTTCCAGCCGCCGGATGAGTTCCACGCGGGCGGTTTCGGCCAGGCCGGGCACGTCGAGATCGCTCTTGAGCAGAAAGAACTGCCCGAGCGCCGGCCCGCCTCGCGCCGACATGGCGCCACCGAATGCGAACGCCGCCGGCCTTCGGTCGATCTCGACGACGATGCCGGTGAGCCACGGCTCTTTGATCGAATCGGCCAATTCAAGCGCGGCCCGCGTGTAGCCGAAATCGAACACCGGCGCCACGAGGTCTTCCCGCGCGTCCTGCCAGCGCTTCAAAAGGTCGATGCAAGCGTCCTTGTCGTCGGCGACGTATTCGCGGACGAATGGCTGTAACTCGCGTTCGCACCGGGCGATTCGCTTTCGCAGCGTTCTATATGCACCGCCTGACATCGCGAGCACCGACGAACGACTGTAGACGTATTCCCGTTCGTACGGCGCGACACTCCATCCTTGCCTACCGCACGCCCACGCCGCCGTCGGCAGGTCGGCCCACAGAATGCGCGTCTCCAGGTCGCCGTTGAAATCCCGAAGCGGCCCGACGATCTCGTCGAGGGCCTGGGCAGGATTCGGGCCAAGCGGCGGGATGAGGAGGTCCACGTGAGGCCGTTTGCGAATGGTGCGGCTTGCGAGCACGACTGTCGCGTCGCCCGGGTTGCCGACGAGTACCGATCGCGCCGGCGACTGCCCGTAGGCCAGCATAAACGGCGCGAACGCCGCCCACAAGCACGTCGATGAGCGCCCAGCGGCTTCAGCCAACTTCGGGACGTCATGGGCGCCGATGGGTGAGAACTCGCCGAGTGGCGGCGGAAGGCTCGGTACGGAACTCATGTGGCTGGGTCGGTGCGAGCGTCGCCATCGGCGCCGGATGGTGGAACGACTCCTCTCTGTCGGCGTTCGACCCGTTCTGCTTCCGGCCTGAAACGCTCGCGGAGGGTATCCATGATGACGTCTACGTCGATGGGGCCGCAGGCAAAAACATCGATGGAGATCAGGTTCTCGTCGACCCACGTATGGATGCTCGCATGCGACTCGGCGAGGAGCAGCATTCCCGAGTAGCCGCACGGCTCGAACTGGTGGGTGTGCTCGGACAGCACTGTCGAGCCTCCGGCCACCACCGCCTCGCGCAGGTACTCGACGCCCGGGCTAGGCCGATGGAGCAACGTCGCGTCGGTCACGCGGAAATCGACGAGGAGATGTATGGGCGTTCTTGGCATGTGGTTACGTCCGGTCGTCTGCCTACCGCTGTCCGATGCGCTTGAAACGGTCGCCGCCGCAATCGGGGCAGGTATCGCTCTTCAGTGCCGCTATTGTCTGCCATCGGGCGGCCGCGCCGACCTCCCACCGCGTATGGCACTTCTGACACTGGTACTTCTTCACGACCGGCCGTCGGTCCGCGGTGTACAACGGGCCATCGTAGCTCTCGGTCGTGCCGTTTTCGGCCGCTGCGGCGAGCGTAAGCTGCGCCATGAGCGATCTGTTGCCGATCACGGCGCCGCCTTCGTACTCGTTGAAGCCGGGCATCCACTCGACGACGACCCATCCGATGCCGGAGGCGGACGCCTGCGCTTCCCTCATCGCAGGCGGGTCGAGATGCCCGAACGAGAAGAAGCATCGCCCGCCCGGGGCCGTCGCCTCGGCGGCTCTTCCGAGGAACAGTGCGGCGCCTTGCGGTGTGTACGGCGGATCGGTTACGACCACGTCGAAGCAGCCTCGGATATCCTCCGGAAGCGGCTGGCGGAGGTCGTGTATTCTCGCATCAACGCCGAGCGACCGCAGGCGTTGGACGACCCGTTCGTCGATATCGAGCGCCATCACTTCCATCGGCCGAACGGAGCGGCCGGAGCCCGATTCGTGATCGACCCATTCGTTGATGGCGGCGGACAAGAAGTCGTCGTCGCCGAGGCACAAAATGCGCCGCCCCGAGATCGAGTCGTTCCTGTCCAGATAGTCGACTCGTTTGGCGACCGTATCGGCCGTGGCTTTGGATTGGTCGAGCGTTACGTCCGCGTCGGGCCTACCCGCCAGGAGCGTGCCAAGGCGATGCGCGAACTCCCCGAGCCGGCTATCCGACGGTGGCTCGGGGGTCTCTTCCGGGGTGTTGGTGGCGATCCTGGGAGCGTCCGGGCCAAAAAGAGCCTCGGCCAGGGCCATGCCTTTCGCTGTCAGGCCCATGCCGGTCGGTCGACGTTCGAGGATGCCGTGGGTCGTAAGCTCGCCGCGGACGGCGGCAACGACGGGGAGAGGCAGTCGCGTCGCGCGGGATATATGTCGCGTGCTCACCGTGCCACCGGCGCGAATCGCCCGGCAGATGGACCGGACGCCTTCACTGCCTTCTCGGACCCGGGCGGCTCGGGCTACCGTCTCGAGCAGGTCGCCCGGATCCGGCATATCATTCATCCGCTAGGCCCGGAAGTTCATCGTATCGCCTCTGGCGTCGTCCAGGCCGCCGAGGCCGCGCGTGGGCCGACGGCGTCCGCGGCCACCACCTTCGGGCGTTGCCGCGCGAGTCGCCCTGTTCTGCTCACGCTCGATCTGGTCTTCGGTTTCGAGCCCGAGGCACCAGTCGTCGTAGCGGTGGGCGCCGAACAATGTCTGAAGGGCCTCGTACATGTCTTCGAGGGTTTCCATTTCCGTCCGTCGTTCCGGGCGGTTCGCCGCGCCGGCGATGTCGTTGATCATCTTACGTGCAAGGCGATCGCTCGTGCGGATGTCCAGTAGCGGCAGTCCGCCGATCTTCACTGCATTCAGAAACTTGATGAACCCAGGGAGTTCGGCGCGACGCACGCGCATGCTGCCGTCTCCGCGCATGCCGTAGACCTGCTCGTCGCGTTCGTGGCTGAGGTCGGGGTACTGATCCTTCATGCGCGGCATCCAGCGCAGCCAGTAGGGGGCGGGCGCCAGGGTGATCAGCCGGTTGCGAAGATCCGGGTTCCGCGTGTTGGAGTTGTCGAACGTGAACGACAGCCGCGGCCGCGTGTTCTCGTCATCCTTGCCGAACGGGAACATCGTGATCCCGAGCAGATGCAGGTCGGCTCTGATTGGCCGCGCTTTGTCGGGACGATTGTCCAGGTTCACTACGATGCCGGTGAAATGCTCTTCGGCCACCTCGATATCCCAGCCGGCGTTCTCAGCGGCGGCGAGCAACTGCGGCTGGCCGCGTTCCTGGCAGATCAGGCTGAACTCTTGCGCTTCCCAGAAGATGGTACATCCCATCGTGTACTCCTTGAAAATGCTCTCTTCAGTTGTCGCGGCACGTCAGGCGCATGCGATGCGCCATGCTCCGCAGGTGCGTCGGATTCGGGGCGGTTCCAGAGCCAGCCGATTTTGCCGGCGGGCAGCCTGCCGATTCGACCCGGCGGGCAATCATAGTACATTCGTGCACGTCGTCCGGGAGAACTGAACCTGCACGCAGCACATTAAAACTAACGAAATACTCGCGTTGAACAACCATTCCGCGCATGCGCGACTCCGGAGCCGGCCATCCGCCGGCGCCTCGGGTCGGAGCACGCAGCCGCCAACATGAGAGGTGCGACCATTCGCGTGATCGCCGGAACAGCTCGCAGCGTTCCGCTCCACGAGGTCCGAACCGACACTACGCGTTCGATGACCGACAGGGTGAAGACGTCTGTGTTCAGCATCGTAGATCCGATGATTCCGGGCGCCAGAGTAGTCGATCTGTTCTCCGGCACCGGCGGCCTGGGGATCGAGTGCCTCAGCCGCGGGGCCGAGCATTGCACGTTCGTCGAGAACGACCGTGGCTGTGTCGAGATCATACGGAAGAACCTCGAACGCACTCATCTCGCCGATAGATCCCGCGTGCTCACGTTGGACGCATGGCGCGGCGCCCGCGAACTTGCCGACACCGGCCGGATGTTCGATCTAGCGATTCTCGATCCGCCGTTCCGAATGGGCGAGCCACCCGAGCGGGCCCGCCTCGTCGAATTGGTACAACTGATCGCGGACTCACTGATGGCGCCGGGAGGCCTGGTGGTGTACCACCACGAGAAGGGCACGCCGGGCGATCTGGGCGTGAGCGAGCTTCCGGTTGCCGACCATCGCAACTACGGGCGCAACATCGTAACGTTCTTCCGTGCCGCGACCCGAGAGGGAGGCCCCTGAGTCGGGTTGACTCTGTCCGGCTCGGCACCACATTCATTGTGTGTCCTGGCTACACCGTTGCATCTCGCTGCGGCCGTCGCCTCTCGCAATCTATCGTACCCTATCGTGTCGGAGCCTGCCCCATGCGCACCCAGATGAGCCTGAATGGCCTGTGGAAGTTCTTCCCCGCTTTCGACGAGATCAGCGCCGATCAGAGATGGATGGCGCCCGACTTCGACCCCGCACGCCCCGACCTGACGCCCAAACAGGAGAACATGGGCTGGATGGCGGACACGTTCGACGACGCCGGATGGCTGGATATCCCGGTGCCGGATAGCTGGAACAACGCCATCGAGGACTTGTGGAGCTACGAGGGGAGCGGCTGGTACCGACGAAGTCTTGACGTGCCCAAGGAGTGGGATGGGCGCCGCGTCGAGTTCTGCAGCGAGGGCGCCAACTACCGTACCGTCGTATACGTCAACGGCGAGCTTGCCGGCGAGCACGAGGGCGGATACACGCCCTTCGCCATACCGGTGCATTCGCTGCTGCGCTACGGCGAGCGCAACACAATCGCCGTGTCGTGCGACAACCTGCCGAAGCCGGAGCGATGCCCCGGGGGCATGTTCGACTGGTGGAATCACGGTGGGCTATACCGAAACGTCTCGCTCTGCACGACCGGCGCCGCCTACATCGACGACGTCACCGTCGTCGCCGAGATCGACGACGGGAGAGCCGCACTCCAGGTGACGGTGGACGTCGTCGCGCCGAATGGGCCGTTTGCCGTCGAGGCCGAGCTAGTCGACCCGGCGGGCACGTGCATCGAGGTACCACAGTCGGATGCGTCGGTGGAACTGAAGCGCATCGAGGGCAGGCTGAGTGCCGATCTGACGCTCGATGTCGACGACGCGCTCTTGTGGACGCCCGAGGCGCCGCATCTCTACACGTTGTCGCTGTCGTTGCGCGATGCGGCCAGTGGCGCGAAGGTCGATGCGTGGTCCGGCCGAACCGGAATCCGCACGGTGGAGGTGGAGGGGGCGCGGCTGTTGCTTAACGGCGAGCCGCTGACGATAAAGGGGTTGTGCCGCTATGAGGACTACCCCGATCACGCCAGATGCCACGACGACGCCAGCCTGGCGCAAGACCTCGACTTAGTCAAGTGGCTTGGCGGTAACGCCCTGAGGCATCACTTCCCGCCGGGCAGACGGCACTTCGAGCTATGCGACGAGCGCGGCATCCTGAACGTCGTCGAGGTGCCGCTCTATCAGTGGGGGCGGCCACTCGCCGAGACCGACCATCCCGATGCGCTGGGCGCGGCGAAGGCTCAGTTGCGGGAGACGATCGGCGTTCTGAAGAACAACCCGAGCGTGCTGATGTGGAGCGTAAGCAACGAGAATCTCGTCAAAGCGCGCGGCGACGCCGACTCGGCAACGGTCGAACTGGCACGCACGACGGCGGATGGGAACATCGAGCTTGTGGCGCTGGCCAACGAACTGGACCCAACGCGCCCGGCCATCGAGGTGAGCAATTGCTGGCCCGGCGACCCGGTCTTCGAGGCAACCGACGTTCTCGCGCCGAACATTTACATCGGGTTGCACCCGATGGAGGCGGCCAACGTGGGTGCGTGGACGGCGGCGATGCACGAGCGGATGGACGAACTGCGCGGCGAGTTCCCGGACAAGCCTATCCTGGCCGCCGAATACGGTTCGTGGAGCATCCGTGGCTTGAAGACGAGCTACTTCCCCGGCGAGGGGTTCCAGGCTGCGTTCGCCAAGTCGGCGTGGGAAGGGTTGATCGCCGAGGAGAACGTCATCGGCGCGTTCATCTGGTGCTTCGCCGATTCCGACGTGCACCGGCGTTTCAAGTGGATATACGAGTACCGCTGCGCCTACGGTCTGTTCGATTTCCACCGACGCCCGAAGGAATCGGCGTATGCCATGCGGGAAGCATGGTCGAAGTAGCACGGCCCCAGGCGGTCTCACGGAGCCGACGGATGACGCGACTGTTGCTCTCGGCCCTGCTCGCAGCGGCGGTGCTGGCGTGGGGCGCTCGGCCCCAAAGCGCCGATGAGGTGTTCGAACGTTCGCGCCGTGCGACGGATGCGCTCCGTTCGTACAGCGCCGAGTACGTCCTCGTGCAGAAGTCGGACACGGTCCGGGGTACGGTCGCCTGGCGGCGCCCGAGTTGCCTCCGGTTCTGGCACCGGGGCACGCTGGTGGTGCGCAACGACGAGATGGTCTGGTTCTACACGCCAGCGGCGAATGCGGTGGTGGTCGGCGGGCAGCAGGGCGAGTCGGAAGGCGAGCACCCAGACAGAGGCACGCCGTTGGTGTCTCTCGGAGACGTAGAGGTCGAAACGGTGAGCCTTGCCGACGCCGAACGCGTCGGCGAGAGAGAGTGCGAAGTTCTCGACGTGATCCCCACCGACACGTCGCTCGTGCGCGCGATGCGTTTCTGGATCGACCGAGAGACATGGGTGGCCCGCCGGGTTCGCTACGTCGACCACGAGGGCGGGATCACCGCGTACACGCTCAGCAACATCGATCTGGACCCCGATCTGCACGACAGCACTTTCACGTTCTATCCGCCTCCGGGAGTGCTGACAACCGACCTTCGATCATCTGGGCCATAGCCGGGAGCTTCCGAGCCGCCCGCACCATCTGAGCACGGGAGAACAGACATGCGACAGACAGTAAGCCTGAACGGACGGTGGAAGTTCTGCCCCGCGTTCGACGCGATCAGCGCCGATCAGCGATGGCTCGCCCCGGAC
>CAZSJP010000194.1:0-7759 GCA_964606675.1 uncultured bacterium | reverse complement strand
GACTACGAGATCTACGCGGGCCTATCGGTAGGCTGGAGCGGGTAGCAGCCAGCGCCAACCGATTGCGGCCGCACCCAGATCCATCGGTCCGCGCTCTCTTGAGACGCGGGCCGGTGGTGGGTCGACGTACTCTGCGGCAGAGGCCTATCGCAGCAGCAACATGCGCCGCGCGATATTGCCGCCCTCGGTGGCGAGGCGGTAGATGTAGACTCCAGCCGCCAGATCTCGCCCGAACGAATCGCGCCCGTCCCACACGGTCTCGTGATACCCCGCTCGCAGCTCGCCGGTGGCCAGCGTGCGGACGACTCGCCCACGGGTATCGCACACGATCAGGACGACTCGCCCGCCCGTGGGTAGCTCGAAGCGGATCGTCGTGATGGGGTTGAACGGATTCGGGACGTTCTGCTTCAAGACATACGACGATGGTGCACGCCCTTCGGCGACGGCGGTGGGCATAGCTGCGATCCCCGCGCTCGGGGCGCTCATGTTCCCGTGGACGTCCTCGGCCGCAACGAAGTAGTAGCCCATGCCCGGCAGTGGCTTACTGTCCACGAAGACTGTATCGGTCGTGACGGACAACGCTTCGTCCGGGCCGAGGGCGGCGCGCGTGTCGTCCGACCTGTACACGGCGTAGCGCAGGAGGTCCGGCTCGACGTTGGCTCGCCACGAGATTACTATCCTGTCCGAGCCTATCGCGGCAGGGCGCATGTGCGGCGGCGCCGGCGCGAGGTCGTCGGTCGAGAAGCCCGAGGCGAGGTCTGAATCGTAGAACACGTCGGGGTGCCGCGTGTGCGCGGAGACCATGAACGTCTCGGTCGCACCCGCAGACAACGTCCGGTTTGAACGCGTCCTGACGGTCTGCGCATAGAACCGGAATCGGTGCGCGATGGGGCTGGCGAGCCACTCCCACACATGCTCGTCTCCAGCGGCCGTCGATGATCGGTACCTGCCGCCCGCGGCCTTCGCGGCTCCCAGTGGCAGCGCACGCCACAAGCTGTAGTGTGGCATTTCGTCGACGTTCGTGTCCAGCACGGAAGCCTGCCAGGAGACGGTCACGTAGCCGCCCTGGTCGCCGGCGATGTCCCGGACCGCGAGCATGGTGGGTTCGTTCTTCTGCGGCACATGGTGCACGTAGAAAGGCCCCATGTCGGCTGTCGTGCTGTCGGGGTCGAGCGGGCCGGACGGGCTGCCGGCATCCACGCAGGGAGACGTCGCCTGCAATCGGTAGTTGCCGACATCGGGTGCGATGAACCGCGGATCGGCGTCTATGTTACCTTCTCCGGCGTACCCGCCCTGGATATCGCAGTATATGGCCGCAATGGCGCTGATGTCGCCGTAGATCTCGGGCGACGCGTCTCCCCACAGGATAGTGTTGAGCAGCGAGACGCTCGCCGAGGCCACGTGGAGGCCGCCGCCGTCTGCGGCGCTGTTGCCGCTCACGGTGCAGTTGACCAGAGCGATCGAACCTCCGCCCCAGATCTTCACGGCGCCGCCGTCGTCGGCGGCGGAGTTGCCGGTGATGGTGCACCGCGTGAGCGAGACGATCGTGTTGGTCCCCTGTATCTCAAGGCCCCCTCCGTTGTCGCCGGCCGTGTTGTTCCTGATCGCGCACCCCGTCAGATTCGCGATCGAGTTGCCGTGCACGTACAAACCCGACCCGGATGCGACGCTGTTGCGCTCCAGGATGCAGTCCGTCAGGTCGACCGTGGCTGCATTGAGGCACATCGCGCCGCCCAAGCCGCTCATCGCGCCGATGTTGCGAGAGACGTCGCACGAGACCAGGTCGCTCTCAGACAGGCTGTCGAAATACAGGCCGGGCGTCCCGAATACCGCGTTGTTCCGAGTCACTGTGCAGTGGTGCATCGTCAACGCGGCCGCGCTGCCCACGTATACGCCGCCGCCGTTGTTCTCGGCACCGTTCTCCGAAACCACACTGTGATCCATCCCGAGACGCGTGCCGGCATCGGAGAGGTACACGCCGCCGCCCCGGCCGGCTGTGGCACCGCCGGCGGCGTGGCCGTCGCTGATCCGAGCGTACGCGATGGAACTGCTGTCGCCGCCGTAGAACCGAATGCCGCCCCATTCGGCGGCGTAGCCCCTCAGGAATCGGACGCTGTCAGATCGCGTGCCGACGGCCCGGAGCGCGCCTCGGACGATGAACTGCGCGTCCGCGTCGAACAGCACGTCGACCCCGGGTTGGATCGTCAGCACGTTACCCGCCACGACCGTCACCGTCCCCTTGACTCGGTACGGAGCGTTCGCTTTCCGCCACGTGGTGGTCGTGATGGAACCGGACACTTCCGACGAAGGCGGAGGACCGTCTCCGGGCTGCATCGGGTCGGACGTGCGCGTATGCATCGTCGACTCATGACCGGCTGCATCGTAGGTGGTCAGGTAGTAGTAGTACGAGTGACCGACCTCGACATCGGTATCCGTGCATGACAGGACGCCGGGCGGCACGTCGGCGATCATCGTCCAGGGCGCGTCGCCCTTGTAGTCCCCTTCGGCGCGGTACAAACGCCAGCCGGCGATGTCCGAACCTGTAGCCGTGTTGAGCGTCCACGAAATCTCGCCGCGCCGGGGACCCGAGTTCACGGTTAGCGTCGCCGGCGCCGGTGGCGACAGCGAAAGCAGTCCCTGGCCGACCGACGCCCTCAACGCCTGCTCGAACTCGCTTCGTGTCGACGCGTATCGGCCGCCGAAATCCATGGCCTCATGTACGGCTTTGGCCTGCCGCATGGTCATGAACAGCGAGTCCTTCGCGCTGAACACGTGCTCGTTCTTCTGAGCGTCGCTGAGTTGGCCCGCGAGCCACAGCCCGCCGATTCGTTGCGAGGTCTCGATGTCCAGGCCGTTCACGCCGACGGCGAAGACCGCGTTGAGCGTGTCGTAAGCAGCCATGTCGTTGGGGCCGTACGCCACCTGCTGCTCGACGTCGGTAACCTCGATGTCGACTCCCAGCGTCTTCCCCGGCCAGAACTGCCCACTCGTGGCCGGGTCGTTGCTGGCTTTGATCCACGAACCGCCTTCCGGGTGCAGGCCACGCAATGTGGTGCTCTGGTACGGGCCACGATAGTACTCACCGCTTCTCTCGACCCCCAGCAGCATCTGATTGTACTTCATCTCGTGGCCATCGGGGCCCGTCTGGATCAGCTCCCGGTAGTTCACCCAGCCGACGGTCCGCGGCTGAGCCGGGTCGTCGCGCCGGTCGGTGGCGGACCTGTCATAGTGCAGGAGCAGCAGCCCTGCGTCACGCGCGGATAGAAGCTCGCCCGTGACTGGGTGCGGGTCGCCGTAGTCGTCTAGCTTGTCATGGTCAGGGGCGTACTTGGAGAAGTGCTGGTCGCCGTCGCGCACCCATATGAGACGCATGTCCTCGGTCCGCCCGCCGTCGTAATCCGTACCGTAGTAGTTCCAGATCGTGTCGTTGCGACCCTCTCCGGTGCTGTTGGTCAGCGACGGACCACGGGCACGAGCACGATCCCACTGAACCATCAGGCTCTGCATCACGCCTTCGACCCGTGGATGCGGCTGGCCGTCCGTTCTGACCTTGTCGGCGCCCGTCCGACCCCAGATGCCGTCGTTGATCATCCGCCAGTGCCAGAAATACGCGTCGTCGTTATCGCGGTCGACAAAGGAATAGACCATGCGGTTCGTCGAGATACCCATTCTCGACCACGAGTAGGTTTCGAGCTGAAGGTCGCAGGGGATGGCAGGATCGATGACGTCGTCCTGATACGGCGCGTCGGCTTCATAGTCGGTCCCGATGGGTTCGATAATGGGGGGCAGCGTGGACCAGTCGATATGCTGGAGATAGGGTGAGATCACGCCGTCGACCGTGACCGTCGGGTACGCCTGGCGGAACGTGCGCCTGGCGAGGCGCCCCTTGAACAGGATCTGCACCAACGGATCCACTTCGAGCGCCAGAGGGTCCGGTGGTGCAGACAGGATCGCCTCGCCCTTCTCGCCGTCGTTTCTGCCGTCTCGCTGACCGACCATGTACGGCCAGATCACTTCCGGATACTGCGGTTCGGGAACGTTGACAGCCCCGATGACGAACCCCTTGTAGTTAGCTGTCGTCCGCATGTCCGCCGGATCGCTGGCGCCCCAGTCATACCATGCGCCCGGCCACGCCAGCGCGTGGTTATAGCCACCGTAATGGCGGTTCGTGTACATGTCCCAGAGGTTGGCGACGTCGAGCTGGCGGTTCATCTGCTGCCACCCGTCGCCGGGGGTCGGAACGACTCCCGTGGCGGAGGCGGCCAACGGCATCGCCACGGCACACATCAGGGCAAAACGAGACAGGTACCTACTCACACGTCTCATCATCGCCGCATCCTCCGCAAGCGCGTGTGGTCCGGCCGCGAACAGGGTCGCGGCGAGACGTGTTCCTCCACTACATACAATATACGGGGTCTCGGACAGAGATGACGTCGCGGCAGGACGTCTTCGCTCGGTGGGCGGGGATGCTCTCTGTTCAGGCCTGCTGCGTGACGCGCGGCTCCGCCAGGCGGTTGAACGTCACGAGAGCAACCGCGCCGCCAGCGACACACGCGGCGAACACCGGCAGGTATCCCAGTGTGTCGGCCACCACGCCGGCGAGCATCGGCAGGACCGTTGTCACCAGCGCAGCAGTCATCCAGAAGCCGACGTACGTCGGTCGCTCGGCCGGTGGCGCGATGTCGAGCAGATAGTTGTTCCTGCCGACCGACATCGCGAACATGGCTACGCGCGAGAACACCAACGCGACGACGATGAGAAGGAAGCGCACGTCGAACCCGGCCAGGCGGATTTCGGGTGCGAGGCCCGCACAGAGCGCCAACGCCGGCGAGAACGCTCCGAGCCTCCCCGCCAGGACGACGACGGCGCGATTTCCCTTCGTGCGCCCCAGCCAACCGTAATAGATCGTCATGAGCACCGTGACCAGGCTGGTTACGACCATCAGCGGGCCGACGACGCTGGCATCCATTCCGATCCTGCGAATGAGGAACGGCACGAGGAACGGCGTCGCCGCGAGCGAGGTGGCGAAGCCCAGGTTGCCGATCAGGAGCCGACGGTAGTTCCCGTCCCGACGAAGGATTCGGGGTCCGACTCGGAAATACTCGCCCCATGGCCGCCGTTCGCCCACCGACTCGGGATCGTACGGTTCGCGGACGATCGCGAACATGGCGAGCGCCACGGCGAGCAGGAGCGTCATCAGCAACAGCAGGAACATGTAGTTGACGGGGAACTCGAGGCCCGACTGCCGACTGAGCGCCCACGTCACGACGAAGCCGCCGCCCAAGGCGAGCAACTGGCCGCCCGAGTGCCGCCACGCGAACACAACCGGACGGTCGCGGGGGGCGATGATCTTGCTGACGACCTCGAACCACGGCACCGCCGTGATCCCGGTGAACGACCAATGCGCGAACAGCAGCCCGACGAGGACGTAAGGGAACCACGCCGGAACACCGCCGCGGTACACCCACATCAGCCCGGCGAGCACCAACAGCGTTCCGATACGAAACAGCGCACCCCATTGGTATACGAAGAGCTTGCGCGGCCGCGCCTGAATCATGTTCGCCACGAACAACTGCGGCCACGAGAACCCGAGCGGCGCCACGGTCCCGGCGAGTCCCACGAGGATATCCGACCCACCCGTCTGCACGATGAATGCGGCTACAACGAGCGTCGCGTCGAAAAGGGCGAACGCGCCGACGGACAGTATGCCGTTCCATACCGTGAGCTGGAAGTTGCGCCGGGCTTCGACGTGGTCGGGTTGGTGCTCGTCTGTCACCGGAATGCCGTTCTGGGTATCGGCAGGCTGGCGCTCCGGGCCACCGCCGGGGAGACGTCGGGTGTGGACGGGTCGGAACGCGGCAGCGGCGCCGATCAGGTAGTCGCTTCGTCGCCTGCTTCGAGGTTCGCCGGAGCGTCGTCGGTGGTAAGGCTCGCCCCAGGAGGTTCCTTGCACGCTTCTACGATATCATCCAGTTCCTCGGACGATATCGTCTCCTTCTCCATCAGCCGACCGGCGATAGACTCAAGCTCACGCTGCCGCCCGGTCAGCAGTTCCCCCACTCCGGTATATGCTTCGCCGACGATTCGCCTCACTTCTCGATCTATCTGCGCGGCAGTCTCTTCACTGTATTCGGCGGATGCACCCATGATCTGGCGCAGCAGCAACGGCTGCGAGTCGCCTTCGTACGACACGACCCCCAGCCTGCTCATGCCGTAGTCCTTGACCATGGCCTCGGCGATGCGCGTCGCCTGCTGGAAGTCGTTCGCCGCTCCCGTGGTGACGCGGCTGAATACGACCTGCTCGGCAGCGCGTCCGCCCAGCACGACGGCCAGTTCGTCCCGCAACTCGGACTTGGTCTGCAGGTACCTGTCTTCGGTCGGCAGGTGCATCGTATATCCCAGGGCGGCCACGCCGCGCGGGATGATCGTAACTCGGTGGACCGCGTGCGCGTGTGGGCTGCAGAGGCCCACGAGCGCATGCCCGGCCTCATGGTACGCGACGACGGTGCGCTCGTCGGAGTTGAGCACGCGATTCTTCTTTTCCAGGCCTATCAGCGTGCGCTCAATCGCTTCCTGCAGATCGGGCGTCGTGACCGCGTCGTGCCCTCGCCGTGCTGCCAGGAGCGCCGCCTCGTTGACTACGTTGGCGAGGTCGGCGCCCACCATTCCGGGCGTCTGCGCCGCAAGCGTCCGGAGATCGACCTCCGGACTGAGCTTCACGCTCCCGGCGTGAACGTTCAGGATTTCCTCACGGCCGGCTATGTCGGGCCTGTCGACCACGATCTGTCGATCGAAACGCCCAGGGCGAAGGAGAGCCATGTCGAGCGTCTCGGGGCGGTTGGTCGCGGCCATCAGAATCACGCCCGTGTTTACCTCGAAGCCATCCATCTCGACAAGCAACTGGTTGAGCGTCTGCTCGCGCTCGTCGTGCCCGCCTAGCGGGTTCATTCCTCGCGCCTTGCCCAGCGCGTCAAGCTCGTCGATGAACACTATGCACGGCGATCGCTCTTTCGCCTGCTGGAACAGATCGCGCACTCTCGACGCGCCGACGCCAACGAACATCTCGACGAAATCGGACCCGGACAGGCTGAAGAATGGCACGCCCGACTCGCCCGCCACCGCCCGCGCAAGGAGGGTCTTCCCGGTGCCGGGGGGGCCGACCAACAGCACACCTCTGGGAATATGCCCGCCCAGCCGTCTGAAGCGGTCCGGTTCGCGGAGGAACTCCACGACCTCCTTCACCTCTTCCGACGCCTCATCGATCCCGGCCACGTCCGCGAACGTAACCTTGGTGTCGGTTTCGACGTAGACCTTGGCCTTGCTCTTGCCTATCGACATCACGCCGCTACCGCCCGACCCCATGCGCCTTATCAGGAACATCCACACGACGAAGAAGAGCGCCATGCCGCCGACCCACGCGATCATCTCGGTCAGCCACGTGTTCCCTGGTCGTGCAGAGAAGTTGACCCCGCTTTCTTGCAGCGAGCAGATCGGGGTCGTCGACTCGCACCGTGGCGAATCGTCTCTGCGCAGGGTCGCCCTCGCGCCCCATGAGGGTGCCGGATACGTGCTGCTCCGACACGACGCATTGCTCGATGCCGCCGCTCGCGACGATACGTCGGAACTCGCTGTAGTGGATATTCTCGACGCGCGTGCCGGACGAGGACCACACGTTGAGGATTAGCAGCAGCAGGAACGCTCCCGCGAAATACCACAGCGAAATCTGAGCGCGTTTCTGGAGTGCCATACGATTACGTTC
>CAZSJP010000193.1:0-7778 GCA_964606675.1 uncultured bacterium | reverse complement strand
GGTGCGGTCCTCGTCGGAGCCGCGAATGTGGCAGAGCACCAGCCTTCCGTACGGCGGGTAGCCCAATTCCTCGCGCTGAGCAAGTTCGAATTTCGCGAACGAGTCGACGTCGTGCGTGCCGGCGGCGACTATGGCCGGATGATCGGGCTGGTACGTCTGCAGCACGACCTCGCCGGGCTGATCGCCTCGTCCCGTCCGTCCGGCCACCTGCGTCAGCAACTGGAACGTGCGTTCGGCCGAGCGGAAATCCGGCTGTGCCAACCCTATGTCGGCAGAGACGACCCCGACGAGCGTCACGTCCGGGAAATCGAGACCTTTCGCGATCATCTGCGTTCCCAGAAGGATCGACGCCTCGCGTTGCCGGAACTGCTCAAGTAGCCTGTGGTGGGCATCCTTCCCCCGAGTCGTGTCCTGATCCATCCGAATCAGCGGGGTCTCCGGATACGCCGTGTGCAACTCCTCCTGGATCTTCTGTGTGCCCACGCCGGCGTATCGCAGTTCTCCGACAGTGCACGCAGGGCATGCCGAGGGCACCCGCCGCACGTCGCCACACAGATGGCATTTCACGCGCTCCTCGGCACGATGGTAGGCCATGGTCGTGTGACAATCGCCACACTCGACGTACTCGCCGCATTCGAGGCACTGCAAGACCGGCGAGTGGCCCCGGCGGTTCTGGAGCATCACGACCTGCTCCTTCTTCTCCAGACGCGCGGTAATCCCCCCCCGAAGGGCGCGAGACAGGCTCGACGCGTTGCCCGTGGCTCTCTCTTGCCGCATGTCGACGATGTCGACAACGGGCATGTCTCGCCCGTCGACCCGCGACGGTAGGTCGACCTTCACGTATTTCCCGCGACGGACGTTGTCCAGTGTCTCCAGCGACGGGGTGGCCGTTCCGAGGACGGCAACGGCGCCGCACTCCCGCGCCCTGACGATCGCGACGTCGCGAGCGTGATATCTTGGCTCGGGGTCGTCTTGCTTGTAGCTGCCGTCATGCTCCTCATCGACGATGATCAGGCGCAGGCTCTTCGCAGGAGCGAACACGGCCGACCTCGGCCCTACGGCCACTCGCCGCCGCCCTGCCCGAAGCTGGCGCCACGCATCGTAACGCTCGCCGGCCGACAAGCGGCTGTGCATCACCGCGACCTCGGAGCCGAATCGGGAGTTGAACCGCCGAACAGTCTGCGGCGTGAGCGATATCTCGGGCACGAGCATGATCGCGCTACCACCTCGGTTCAGGACGTTTTCGATCGCATCGAGGTAGACGCGCGTCTTGCCGCTCGCCGTGACCCCGTGGCAGAGGATTGTCGAGAACCCTCCGCCGTCGAGCATGGCGCATATTCGTGCCAGCGCGGGCCTCTGGTCGGCCGTCAGCTCGTGCGCGATCTCGGGTTCGTCCGGGCCGTAGTCGGGTTCGCGCACCACCTCGTGCTGCTCGATTACAACCAATCCGCGCGCTTCCAGCCGTCGGATGGTGTCGCTGCGCACTCCCCATGCATCTTTCGCCAGGACAAACGGTACCGGCTCTCCTTTGGCAGCCGAAAGCGCTTGCAGCAGACGTTTCTGTGCCGGAGTGAGCCTGGCGACGGGACCTTCGCCGGGCTCGGCCACGCGAACCGTCAGCTCGGTCTTGATGCCGACCTCCGGCTCGGACACGTCGTCGGTAACCGACACTCGGCCATCGGTTTCGAGCGATTTTAGCGCGGCTCGGAAGCTCGATCCGGTGCTGACGCGACGCAACTGACCGAGTGTCATCTCGCCCTTCTCGGCGATCAACCGCAACAGCTTCGCCTGCGCTGGTGCACGGTCCGTGAGGAGCGCGGCAACGGCCATCGGTCGCTCATCCAGCGGACGTACGATCCAGCGGCTCTTCTGCGATATGCCTTGCGGGAGCGCAGCCCGAAGCGCGTCGCCCCAACTGCTCAGGTAGTAGTCGGCCACCCACCGAGTGATCTTCAGCATCTGCGAGTCGAATGCAGGCTCCGGATCGGGCACTTCGAGGATCGGCCGGGTGTCGAAACCGACGCTGTCGCGGAACGCCACCACGACGCCGGTGAGCGTGTCCCGCTTGAAGGGGACCACTGCTCGCATGCCGACTTCGAGGGTGTCCTGGAACTCAGGAGGAACGTGATAGGCAAACAGCTCCCGGAGTGGAAGCGGGAGCGCCAACTCGGCGAATCGGGGACGTGAAGACATCTTACCGTCTGCTGATCGTGCCGGCCGGGGTACATATGAACTCGGTGGATCGTCGCGAACCGATTCTCGGAACCGGCACGAGACGGCCGTCGACCGTCATCTCAACCGCCGAATGGAGGCCCAGGCGAACGCGCAGAGTTTCCACCACAGCCCACCTTCGGCGGTTGCCCTCTGTCATGATCGCTTCGTACAAGAAGGTGCTATCGGTCTTCGTAACCAGGATCCACACCGAGTCCGTCGCCACGATCTCGAAGGAGGGGGGGCCTACACTCGGCGGCCGCACTGGCGGCGGAGGCGGCATGGCTTCCTGCACGGGGCGAAGCACCGGCTCCGCGGCGAGATCGTCATCCGGCAGAACGAGCGTGTCGCCGTCCGACTCTACGACTGCACCAGTGGTGTCCGGCTCGAAGATGCTGTCGGGTAGCGCGGCTACTTCAACCACAACCGGCGCGACCGGATCGGGATCTATCGTTCGCTCATCCCCAGGAGCCCATGGTCGCCAGGACCAAACCAGCGCAAGGACCGCGATCCCAAACGCCGACTTGAGCAGCATCGGCCACGGGATTCTTGTCCGCGGAACAACAGGGATCTTCCGCTCTTCGGCGTCATCCGACGGCAGTTCGACCTGGGTTTTCGCCTCTGGGAACGCGTCGTTGACTTCCTCGACAGGAACGCCGACGGCAGCGGCGTAACCGCGAAGGAACGCACGGACGTAGGGAGACTCGATAACATCGAATCGCCCGGATTCCAGCCCTTGCAGCACTCGATAGCTGATGCACGTCTGGTCGGCGACGTCTTCGAGCGTCCAGCCTTTTGCCTCGCGTGCCTCGCGCAGATGCTCGACGAGTATCAGACCCCGGCTCTGATCCTCACGGGGCGGCGGGCCATCCGATTCGCTCATTCGGCGGACCTCCGGTCTCGCTCCAACTCTTGTAGATATCGAACGACAAGCTCCAACGGCAGACCCACAACGTTGAAATAGCACCCGTCAATCCGCGTGACCATGGCTCCGCCAAGGCCCTGGATGCCATATGCTCCGGCCTTGTCGAGCGGCTCACCGGACAGAACGTATTGCTCGACCTCGCGCTCGGTAGGACGACGCATCCAGACGTCCGTGCGACTGGCCCCGGACATCGACCGCCCGGTGACGACGTCGACGATCGCAACGCCGGTCATGACCGTATGCCCCACACCGCCCAGCGCCCAAAGCATCCGCGCGGCATCGTCCGCCGAGCGAGGCTTGCCCAGCGGGCACCCGTCCAGAACCACTGCCGTGTCGGCCGCGAGGATGACGCCGTCGGACCGCATCGATGCAACCGTCCCGGCCTTGCGGCGCGCGATCTCGGTTGCCGCTTCGTCGAGCGGCATTCCGTCCGGCCAGCTCTCGTCGATGTCGGCCACGACCTGCGTGAACCGCAGGCCGATCTGCCGCAACAAGTCGCACCGTCGCGGCGACGCCGATGCAAGCACCAGCGGCTCCGGCTGCCCATCGGGAAACCAAGGTGAGCCGGTCACGGCGTTTCGGTCAGCCACCACTCGGTCTCTCGCAGCATATCTTCTGTTCGGAGGCCACACTCTTCCGGCGTGACGCTTGTCAGGTTCCGGCGCGTTGCGTAGTATGCAATGGTGGCCGGCGCCCAGCCGTACACGCCCGAGTGAGCCGCGATGGCCTCGACGACGGTCCGATTCATCGATGTGGCAACGCGGTGCACCTTTCGGATGGAAGAAGATACGAAGCCCGTGGCTGGATACCAACTGAAACGGCTGTCGACCGAAGTGGTGCGCTCCCTGGGGGGCGAACGGGATCCACACGGGCGGCGGCGCGGCGGCAGCGCACGTAGATCGGGCGCTCTGGCGCTCATCGCGTCAAGCGTTCTGCTGCTGCATGCATCGAGCGCCACCCCGCCGACGAGCATCACCTACGATGAGCGTGGCGTGGCGATGGTGCACGTACCGCAAGCGACGTTCACGGTAGGGGACGTCGCCGCCGGGGCCGATGCTACACCTCCCCACCCGGTGCACGTGTCCGCATTCATGATCGACAGAACGGAAGTCACGTACGAACGGTACAGGCACTTCCTGTTACAGAACCCCGCGTGGCAGAAGGGGCGCGTCGATCCGCGGCTCGCGGATGCGGGCTACCTGAAGGACTGGAACGGCCTGGATTTCCCCGAGGAGAAACGCGACCATCCAGTAGTCTGGGTAAGCTGGCCCGCAGCGGACGCATACGCGAGATGGTATGGAGCGCGCCTGCCGACTGAAGGCGAATGGGAGTCGGCGGCGAGGGGCGTAACGGGGCGCGTCTACCCGTGGGGATCTGCCGAACCCGACTCGGGTGGCATCCGGCGGTGCAACCATCGCGCCCGTTCGGGCGCCGCAGGCGGTCGCCAGGGCACCACTCCGGTCGGAACGTTTCCCGACGACGAAAGCCCGTTCGGCGCACTGGACATGGCCGGGAACGTGCGCGAATGGGTTGCCGATTGGCACGACCCGGAGTATTACGCAGAGAGCCCGCGGGCCGACCCCGAAGGCCCGCCGAACGGTACCTACAAGGTCGTACGTGGCGGATCGTGGCGTGTCCCGGCGCGATGGCTGCGCTCAGCGGTGCGGTTGCGCGCCTACCCGACCGGCACGTCCGACCAAGTGGGGTTCCGCTGCGTCAGGTCTCTCACTGAGACAACGCAGGTGCATTCGGCGGACGACTAGATCGTCGGTGCCTGGCGTCCGCGGGGCCCACGTCGCCACATGCCGTGGATTTGACAAATGCCGCGCGGAGTTGTATCTCTAAAGAGCGAACGACTAGATTTCGTAAGGCTATGCCGGAATGCAAAGTTTCTGCCGTCGCCAAGCCTTCGGCCGGGCGACGACTCTCGTTGGAGGGCAATTTCGATGAAGGTTTCTCGGACCACCTGCGGCCTGTCTTTGGCAGTCGCCGCGCTGGTCGTTGTCGGGCTGGGATGCGACCCGAAGATCATCAAGGACGTGGAGTTCAGCACGAATCTGCCGCTCCTGAGCGAGGAGATCGAGCTAGGCGACAAGATCGCCAACGCCGACTCAATTCGCAGGAGCCCCAGCGACACGACTCAGCTCGAGCTATACCTGGTGAACGCCGACGTGACGCTATCGGATGGTGGTCGCATCGGGCAGGACAAGCTGCGGGTCGAAAGTCAGCCGACAGAATCGTACGGAGCCAAGGTCGGAGCGATCCGCGTCGACGACGTGCCGCCCGTTGCTGCTGCGCCCGTGATGCTTACCGACCTCATCCCGGACCTCCCCGACTTCCTGCAGGCCGCCGTCCCGAGCGACAAGGACATCAACGTCACGGTGCCGGGTCAGGTTCTACCGACGAACATCGAGACGATCAGCTTCGGAGACTTCACATCGGCGACGTTCTCGGACGTTGGCGGGACCGACACCAACAGCATCGTGATATCCCTCAACAACGCCTCGCCGTTCCCGATCGGCCCTGTGGACATCTATCTGAGCGCCACCGGCGACACAGCGGCGAACGGCGACGTCCTCGACGTCGTGCTCCAGATCCCCTTCACAACCATACCTGCGAATTCGACTGTCGCGTCGGAGCCTCAGTCTCTCGGTGGAGCCACGTTGCCAAGCCCGGCATACACGCTCACCAAGACGACGGTGCCAGAGGCTACCGTGCGACTCGGCGACTTGGACAACGCCCACTTCATCGTCACGAGGGACATCTCGGCCCTGAGGATCTCATCGGGCACGGCTACCGTCCAGCCTCAGTCGTTCACAAGCTCCGAAACGCTACCTTTCACGAGCACGAGGCTCGACCTGATCGACGTTACGCTTGCCGGCATCACCGGCCCCCTGGCGAACAGATACACGCTCAGTTTCAGCAACCTGCTGCCGACCACGGTCGAGGTGACCTATAGCCTCCCGGACTTCCGTATCCCGAATCCGCCGACGGCGTCCGGAGGCGGCTCCGTGGTTCCGGTGGTAGCGAACGAATACAACTCCGCGCTGATCACGGTGTCCAAGAGCCAGGCGCTCGTCGTCACGATCGATCTGGCGGGTGCCAAGCTCGCCAACTGGTCGTCGCCGGGCAGCGCGATGGACAACGTTCAGATCGGGCTGAATATAGACTTATTGGGCAGCGGCGGCGAGCACGTCACCGTCAGCGAGAATGACGAGTTGTCCATAACTACCGAATTGGCCGCACTTGAGATCCAGGAGGTGAATGGCCGTGTGCCGGTGAGTCAGCCACCGATCACCGTCGACATCGATCCGTTCGATTTGGAGCTCAAGGAGGACGCGCTGCCATCCGGCCTTGATGGTCTGGAAGCGCATGGCGTATCGTTGCAGCTCGACATGTCGGCATACAACACGCGCGTCACCGCGGACGCGGACCTGCTTGTAACCGTTCGATCCCCGTCGGGCGCGCCGCTCGTCGAGTACAACCGCACCGTGTCGGAACAGCTCGACACGGTGAGCACGCACACGCTGATACTGGACCAAGACAGCAAGGACGATGAGGGCGACTCGCCCCTGGACGTGATCAACCGCAGCCTCGAGAACCTGTTCTCCGTGCGCGAGACGAAAATAGAGGTGGCCGGGAAAGTGAGCATCACGGGCGATCTGCGACTCGTTAGAGAGGGCGGCGGCATCTCCGGCAGCCGCATTTCCATCGATCGATGGTCGATCGCGTCGCCCCTCAGATTCACTGTTCCGGCGCTCACATTCGATGCTCGGAACGAAGATCAGGATGGCTTCGACATCGCTCTCACCGAAGGCGTTCGCAAGGACATCATGCCGAAGATCAGCACGATGACTCTGAAGGGCGAAGTCGAGAACTACTTCCCGCTTGGCGGCGCAATCGTACTTTTCCTCAGCAGCGACCCCAGGTTCACGGCGCTCCGCGACGTCTACCCCGCCGACGCCAAAACCAATCTGACAGACATCCCGCCGGTGATTCCGGAGGGTGTGGACATCACCGACTCGACCCAGGCGATGACGAGCGGCGCGGTGTGGATGCTTGCCGCACCCACAAGCCTGCCCGAACCAACGCCGCGGAAGGCCGATGGATCTGTCGACCCCGACCACCCGGGGCTCGCCACCATCACGGTTGCCCCGGATGCCGACGCAATACGGACCCTCGGTCACAGGAAGCTCTACCTGCTCCCGAGGGTGCAGCTGCAGCAGCCACCAGGCGTTGTGAGCCTCCGCGCGAACGACTTCCTGAAAGTGTCGCTGTGGATGCAGATTGCCGGCCAGACCAATGACGAAGAAGTGGAAGAGGTGCCACAATGACGAGGTCTCTGAAATACACGATCATGGCGGCCGCGCTCACTGTGGCGGTCTCCAACGCGGCAGTAGCGACCAGCCCTGGAATGGCGCAGGCGCGTGCAACCGCGATGGGCGGAGCTTACACGGCTCTCGCCGAGGGCATACACGCACCTATGTGGAATCCGGCTAACCTGGCCGCGCGGGAGGGGCCGGGGGTAGAGTGGGGCTTCCTCAACCTCGGCTTCCTCGTCGGGAACGACGGCGTCTCCTACGGCGACTACACCGACTGGTCGGAGGACGAGCTCCTCACGCGCGAGGAAGCCAACTCGATG
>CAZSJP010000192.1:0-7782 GCA_964606675.1 uncultured bacterium | reverse complement strand
GGGCGACGGTGACTTCCGTGCACCCGATCTCCCGATTCGGGGTGCTGGAGTTCGACGAGAAAGGCCAGGTCGACCGCTTTCTTGAGAAGCCCAAGATCGATGGGCACATCAGCGCGGGGTTCTTCGTATTCAGCAAAGGTGTCTTCGATTACCTGTCCGAGGATGCCGAACTCGTTCTGGAACAGGAGCCCCTCCGACAACTCGTAGCCGACAAGGAGATGATGCTCTTCGAGCACGATGGCTCGTTCCACACGATGGACACATATCGCGAATACCTGTCCCTCAATGAATTGTGGGACTCTGGCGAAGCACCGTGGAGGGTCTGGGACCAATGACGACCGCAAGTGAGTACCGGCCTTCCGGCGACCTCAATAGTGCATTCTGGCTGGACAGGCCGGTGCTCGTGACGGGTGCGACCGGCCTGGTGGGTGGTTGGCTCGTCGGGAGGCTGCTGGCAGCCGGTGCCGACGTCGTGTGCCTTGTCCGTGACTGGGTGCCCCAATCCGAGCTTGTTCGTTCCGGGACGATCGAGCGGGTAAAGGTCGCCCGGGGCGATATCCGCGACTACGCCACGTTGGAGCGGGTCGTTGCCGAATACGAGATCGACACGGTGTTCCACCTGGCCGCGCAGGCCATCGTAGGAATCGCGAACAGGAATCCCATCTCGACGTTCGAGACGAACATCCAGGGCACCTGGTCGCTGCTGGAGGCGTGTCGACGCGCGCCCACGGTCAAGCAGATAGTCGTCGCGTCTTCAGACAAGGCGTATGGCGACCAGGAGAAACTCCCGTACGACGAATCGGCGCCGATGGCCGGTCAGCACCCCTACGACGTCAGCAAGTCCTGCACGGACCTCATCACCAAGACCTACGGCGTCACGTACGGCCTGCCGGTCACGACTACACGCTGCGGGAACTTCTTCGGCGGGGGCGATCTGAACTGGAACCGCATCATCCCGGGAACGGTCAGATCCATCGTCCGCGGACACAGGCCGGTGATACGCTCCGACGGGCAGTTCGTGCGCGACTACTTCTACGTGGAGGACGGCGCGGCCGCGTACATGCTTCTCGCCGAGAGCATGCCCGGCCGTCCGGAGCTTGTTGGCGAGGCGTTCAACTTCTCGACAGAGACGCCGGTATCGGTCATCGACGTAGTCGACAAGATACTGAGCGCGATGGGATCGTCGCTGGAGCCGGACATACGCGATGAGGCCAGCAACGAGATCCGGCTGCAATACCTCAGCGCACAGAAGGCGCGGGAACAACTGGATTGGTCGCCGCTGTTCACTCTGGAGAGCGCTTTGGCGAGGACAACTGAATGGTACCGGGGGTTCCTGGAAAATGTCCAATAGAGCAGATGAGTTACGAGCTAAGATCCTAGATTTGGTATCGGAGTATCATGAAGCGGCGTTCGCGCCCACCGAGTTCGACGCGGAGAAGACGCAGGTCGCGGTGGCGGGCAAAGCGTTCGACTCGGACGACTTGGGCAACCTCGTCGAGGCGTCGCTAGATTTCTGGCTGACCACCGGCAGATTCGCGGCTGAGTTTCAGCGCAACTTCGCCCAGTTCATGGGCGTGATGCACGCGTTGCTGGTCAACTCCGGTTCGTCGGCGAACTTGCTGGCGCTAAGCTGTCTGACGTCGCCGTCGCTCGGCGACAGGCAACTCAAACCGGGTGACGAGGTGATCACCGTGGCGGCGGGCTTCACGACCACGGTGAGCCCCATAGTGCAGAATCGCCTCGTGCCGGTGTTCGTCGACATCGACATCCCGACGTACAACCTCCTCGATGCATCCTTGCTGGAGGAAGCACTGAGCGACCGGACGCGCGCGATCATGCTCGCGCACACGCTTGGCAACACATTCGACATCGACGCCGTAACCGCGTTCGCGAAGAAGCACAATTTGTGGCTCATCGAAGATTGTTGCGACGCCACAGGCACCACCTACAACGGCAAGAAAGTGGGCCGGTTCGGGCATCTGGCAAGCGTCAGCTTCTACCCCGCTCACCACATTACGATGGGCGAGGGCGGATGCGTACTGACGGACGACCCGGCCCTGGCTCGGCTGGTGAAGTCATTCCGCGATTGGGGTCGCGACTGCTGGTGCGAGCCCGGTAGCGACGACACGTGCGGTCGTCGGTTCGACCAGCAATTCGGCAAGCTGCCGCAAGGCTACGACCATAAATACACGTTCTCGCATATCGGCTACAACCTGAAGGCAACGGACATGCAGGCCGCAGTCGGCGTGAGCCAGCTGAAGAAGCTGCCCGGTTTCATCGAGCAACGCAAGAAGAACTACGCCGCGTTGCGTGCGGGCATGGAAGACCTTGAGGAGTTCTTCATCCTCCCCGAAGCCACGCCCGGCGCGGACCCCAGTTGGTTCGGGTTCCCGCTTGCCGTGCGTCCGGAGGCCCCGTTCACCAGAGATCGCATCGTCCAGTACCTGGAAACGAACAGAGTCGCGACGCGTCTGCTCTTCGGCGGGAACCTCCTGCGACAACCGGCCTATCTCGACACAGAATGCCGTGTCATCGGCGATCTTGCGAACTCAGACTTCGTCACGGGGAATGTGTTCTGGATTGGCGTCTATCCGGGCCTCGGGGGGGATAAGACCGGCTACATGCTGGACGTTCTGCACCGCAGCGCGAAGGACTCGATGTGAGCAAGAAGGTCGGTAGCACACCCTCGATCGTCGAAACATACAAGTCGGCCGTCAGGAAGAACTTCTCATTCCTCAAGGAAACGACGCGGATCGACGATGCATATGCCAAGAGTATCCCTCTGGCTGACGATGCCGGCTTCCTCCTTCCGCTTTGCCGCCTTCACCTGACCGACGAGGCACTAATTCGGAAGCTTTCGGCTTGGCGAGAGTCCAACGCATCGGCCTTCCCGACGCAGTTCCCCGTCACCGGCGCGCGGACGGCCGAGTGGCTCACCGAACGAGTGCTGGGTGCCGAGGATCGGATGTTGTTTCTGGTCATGAGCCCACATGGCGAAGCCATCGGGCACATGGGCTTTGCCAACAGCATCAACGACTCGTGCGAAATGGAGATCGACAGTGCCGTGCGCGGCGTCCCCGACACCGAGCGCGGCATAATGAGCAAGGCGACGACGTCCCTGCTCGAATGGGCGCGGACGACCATCGGGCCCGATCGCATACATCTGCGCGTGTTCAGCGACAATACTCGTGCGGCAGAGTTCTACCGCACGCTCGGATTCGTCGACGACGCGATGCAGCCGATGCGGAAGCACGCCGATGGCGACGACGTGATCTATCGGCCTGTTGAGCCTGGCGACGGTGCAGAAGCGGACCGACATCTCCTCAGGATGCGCTATGAGCCGGATGGCGCCTTCGACGGCGCAACGATGATCCTGACTGCCGGACCATCGATTTCCGCGCGGGAGGCAAGCTACGCTCTCGACGCAGCCAGGTACGGCTGGAACAACGAGTGGAGCAAGTACCTCAAGCGCTTTGAAGACGCGTTCGCCGAATACATCGGCGTCAAGCACGCGCTCTCGACGTCGTGCTGCACGGGCAGCCTGCACCTGGCGCTGCTGGCACTGGGCGTAGGCCCGGGCGACGAGGTGATCGTGCCGGACACGACGTGGGTCGCAAGTGCGACCGCCGTCACGTACGTCGGCGCTACACCGATATTCGCGGACGTCGAGCCGGATAGTTGGTGCCTCGACCCCGACTCGTTCGAATCGCTCATCGGCGAGCGGACCAAGGCGGTCATACCGGTCCACCTCTACGGCCATCCCGCGCGGATGGATCGGATCATGGAGATCGCGCGGGCGCACGGGCTGTTCGTGGTCGAGGACGCGGCCCCCGCTATCGGTGCCACGTTCGAGGGCCGCAAGACGGGCACTTTCGGCGATTTCGCCGCGTTCAGCTTCCAGGGCGCCAAGCTGGTCGTTTCGGGCGAGGGCGGAATGCTCGTCACGAACGACGATGCGTTGTACGAGAAAGTCTATTCGTTTTGGGATCAGGGCAGGACTCCGGGCACGTTCTGGATCAACGAGCTGGGCCTGAAGTACAAGATGTCCAACGTGCAGGCGGCGATCGGCTTGGGCCAGCTCGAGCGCGTCGATGAACTTGTCGAGGCGAAGCGACGCGTGTTCTCGTGGTACGCCGAGGGCCTCAACGGCGTCAAAGGCTTGCGTCTTATGCAGGAGACCGCGCGGGCGCGAAGCATCTACTGGATGTCCAACGTGCTCGTCGAGGATGACGCCGGCATCGCCAGGGACGACCTTTGCGCCGAGCTGAAGAAGCGCAACATCGACACTCGTCCGGTGTTTCCGGCGATAAGTCTCTACCCCATCTGGCCCAAGCCGCAAGAGCCGAAACCGGTGTCGCTCGGCATCGGAGAGCGCGGCATAAATCTGCCCAGCGGCGTGTGCCTGAAACGCGAACAGGTCGACTACGTCTGTCGCATGATCGCGGAAGTGCTAGCCGCCGGCTGACCTCGTTCTGGCTCGGATTGCCCCATTAGCAGCGGCGGCTGAGGGAGGTATTGAGATATGAGCAAACGCGTGGTCGTGATGGCCAACGACAGGCCGGGCGTTGAGGTGTGCCGTTTCCTCAGGGATAACGGCGACCGGATCGTCAGGCTGTACATACACGGGCAAGACAAGCAGAAACTGGTAGACGAGGTGGTGACGGCTTCGGGCTGCGGGCCGTCGGACGTCTTCGAGGCTTCGATGCTGAAGGACGATGAGCACGTCGCAGGGCTTCAGGAACTGGCACCGGATTTCATCATCACCGTCTACTGGGCGCATCTGCTCAGCGAGGCGGCGATAGACGCGGCCGCCGTGAGCACCGTCAACTTCCATCCGGCTCTGCTGCCGGTGAATCGCGGGTGGTTCCCTCACGTGCACAGCCTGGTGGACGGCTCACCCGCCGGTGTGACGATCCACGCGATCGACAAGCATGCCGACACGGGGCCGGTATGGGCGCAGAAGGAAGTTGCGATCAGCCCCACCGACACCGCCTACACGCTCTACAACAGGCTGCAGGACGAGATCATAGAACTGTTCCGGGAGACGTGGCCGAAGATCGCGCGCGGCGAGATCGAGCCCTTCGAGCAGGACGAATCCAAAGCGGTGTATCACAAGCCCGCCGATGTCGGCGAGCTCGACTATCTGGATATTGACGCAGTCATGCCCGTTCGCGAGGTAATCGATCTGCTTCGCGCTCGGTCGTTCGGCGACAAGGGGTTCGCGTACGTGATGGACGGGGATCGGAAAGTTTACCTCAACATTCGGCTCGGCGAGTCGCCCAGCTTCTGAGAGGAGCGCAACGATGCCGACGTCGTCCGAGGGCACGTCGAGGCTGGCGAGCCGAGTCCGGCAGCACGCGTTGCGAATGGTTCGCCACGCCAACGCTTCGCACATCGGCACCTGCCTCAGCATGACCGACCTGTTGGCCGTGCTCTACGGCGAGGTCCTGCGAGTCGACCCGGCGCACCCCGACGCGCCTGACCGCGACCGATTCCTGCTCAGCAAAGGGCACGGCGCGGCGGCGCTTTACGCGGTTCTGGCCGAACGCGGGTTCTTCCCACCGGGGCACCTCGACACATATTGCGACGACGGGTCGGAACTCGCCGGGCACGTGACCAGCTTCAAAGTTCCGGGCATAGAACTCTCGACCGGCTCCCTCGGTCACGCGCTGCCCGTCGGGACGGGCATGGCGCTGGTGGCCAAACGTGGCAAGCTGCCATACCGCGTCTTCGTGTTGCTCAGCGACGGCGAATTGGACGAAGGATCGAACTGGGAGGCCGCGCTCTTTGCCGCGCACCACCGACTCGACAACCTCGTAGTAGTCGTAGACCACAACAAGATACAGGGCTTCGGCGACGTCGCCGACGTGATCGGCCTGGCGCCCCTTGCTGACAAGTGGCGCTCGTTCTGCTGGAGCGTGAGGGAAATCGACGGCCACGACCACGGGGAGATCGGCGACGCTCTCGCGAACCTCCCGCTCGACCCGGGCAAGCCAAGTTGCATCATCGCCCACACCGTGAAGGGCAAAGGCGTCTCGTTCATGGAAGACCGGCTCCTTTGGCACTACAAGTCGCCCGACGACGATCAACTGGCCGAAGCGCTACGTGAGCTGGAGGCAGGCACATGAGGACAGCCTTCATCGAGACGCTCATGGAGCAGGCCGAGCAGGACGAGCGCATCTGGCTGATGACGGGCGACCTCGGGTTCTCCGTGCTCGAACCGTTCGCCGAGCGATTCCCGGAGCGGTACGTGAACGCCGGCGTCGCGGAACAGAACATGACGGGGCTGGCAGCTGGCGCGGCTCTGTCGGGCAAGGTTGCTCTGACGTACTCAATCGCGAACTTCCCAATCATGCGCTGCCTCGAGCAGATCCGCAACGACGTCTGCTATCATCATCTCGACGTCAAGATCGTGGCGGTCGGCGGCGGTCTGGCATACGGCACGGCCGGATATACTCACCACGCTCTGGAGGACTTGGCCGTAATGAGGGCGATGCCCGACATGACGGTTATCGCGCCGGGCGACCCGGTTGAGACGCGGCTGGCGACCAAAGCGATGCTCAGGGCTCCGGGGCCCTGCTACCTGCGGTTGGGCAAGGCGCAGAAGCCGGCAGTGCACGAGGGCGAGCCGGAGTTCGAGATAGGTAAGGCTATCGTGGTTCGTGACGGTACGGACGTTACGCTCATCAGCACCGGTTCGATGCTTGAAGCGGCGGTCCAGGCGGCGGAGGAGCTCGCGGAGGCCGGCATCGACGCACGGGTCGTGAGCATGCACACGGTCAGACCGCTGGACAACGACGCGGTGCTCCGAGCAGCCCGTGAGACGCACGCGGTCGTCACGTTGGAAGAGCACCGACGGTCGGGCGGCCTAGGCGGCGCCGTCGCCGAGATCCTGGCGGAAAGCGACTGCGGAGCCACGCCGTTCCGGCGCCTCGCCGTCAGCGATGAGGCGCTCCACGAGATCGGCTCGCAGAAGTATCTGCGGAGGCTTTCGGGGCTGAGCGTCGAGCAGATCGCTGCGTCGGTGACCGAGACGATATCGGGTGGCTCCGGACAACCGCAGAACGAGGGGACATAGCCTTGGTGGTACCTGAGAACGGCACACGCGCCCGCCGACTTGTAACGATCATCGTTCTGGCCCTCGATGAGGAAGAGAATATTCCGAGGCTGGAAGCCGAGCTGGTCTCGGTGATCGATCCACTGCCCTACGATTTCGAGATCATCGTTGTCGATAACGACAGCAAGGACCGCACGGGCGAGTTGGTGAAGGAGATCGGCAAGCGCGACAAGCGCTGGAAATATCTCAAGTTCAGCAGGAACTTTCTCGCGGAAATGTCCGTCACCGCCGGGTATCGCTTTGCCAGCGGCGAAGCGATCGTAGTTCTCCATTCCGACCTTCAAGACCCACCGTCGGTCATTGCCGACCTGCTGGCCAAGTGGGAGGAAGGGTACGATGTCGTCTACGGCGTGCAGACAGCGCGCGAAGGCGATCCGGCCCTCAGAAACATGGCGGCACGGACCGCTTACAAGCTGATCGACTGGCTCTCGGAGGTCTACATACCGAAGAACGCCGGCGACTTCCGGCTGATAACGCGGCAGGTGCGCGATGCACTCGGAATGTGCGGCGAGGTGAACCGCTACACCCGAGGTCTGGTTGCGTGGCTCGGATTCCGACAGATAGGAGTGCCCTACGCCCGGCGCCCGAGGACGGCGGGTACGACTAAATGGCCTCTCATACCGACCATGATCTACACCCTCAACGCCCTGACCAGTTTCACGATG
>CAZSJP010000191.1:0-7793 GCA_964606675.1 uncultured bacterium | reverse complement strand
CGCCCGCTCCGCCGTAGACGAGGTCGCCTTGTATCCCCGGAGCGATCTGCACTCGTGTGCCGGGCTGCGACCCCGCCGCGCTCAATCTCTCGCCCGCGACCCTATCGACCGAGAAGTAGAGGATGTCGTCCGGCTGTGGGGGCAGCACCATCTCCGGGTTCAGGAGTACGGTGTTGGAGTAATCGATGAAGACAATGCCGATGGCTCCTGCCGCCCGCGCGCCCGCGATGTTCGCAACATCCACGTTCACGCTGTCGGCCGCACCGTCGGTGGCCGGCACAGGGCCGATCGGGTCGAGCGCGACGATCCGTGCGTCGACGTCGATGGCGCTGAAGTCTATGATGTTCCATTCACCCGTGACGCCCCGCTGCTTTCCCAGGCGCTCGGCTTCTATAGGGTCCACCTCGAGATCGTGTCGCGGTATGTAGACGATTTCGGCGTCTACGCCTTCAGTCGGCACCGTATAGCTGGCCGGAACGTCGCCCCAAATCGCGTCCAACGCCGCCAGTGGCTCACCGTCGATTGCGATTCTCGCCCTCGCGATCGTCGGAGTCAGCACGTGGTTCGGCCACAGGCCGTACACGTCGCCCGAGGTCCCGTCGTCGAAATCTACCTGGCCACCCATGTCGACCGGCACCACGACCGTCATCGTGTCGATCCCGATGCCCTGCAGGCCCAGAGCGCTGAATTGTCCCCGAACGTAGTCCCACGCGTCCTGCTCGCCCTCATAGCCCACGGCACGAGATTTCTGCGTGACTAGCGACCGCAGATGGCGCTCGATGTTCTCTTTGGTGACCCCGTCCATCACCGCCTTGCTGACAGCATCGACTTTGCCGCGGTTGACGCGCGTGTCGGCGACGGGGTTCAGATCGAGCCCGAACAGGTTCACCGAGACCCACTCCGGGTCGACGACGGTCACAGCGAGAATCTGCGCGATCCCGAACGCTATCAGGAGCCACTTCCCCAGCTTCCCGAGGTGGCTCCAGATCGTCGGTGTCGGCTGCTCTTCCTGTTCGATCGCGTCGCTTGAAGTCTGAGAAACGTCAGGCATCGCTGTCTCCGCGTGCAGAGCGTGAATGTGATCGGGTTCCGTTTCGCGATATCCGAGCGCCGGCATCTGGCGGCCAGCCTGCCACCCCGCGGCCCATCGACGTGCTGTCAGGGGCAGGGCGCGGCCGTCGTGGCCTGCACGCGCCACTTCCGCACCATTGCCGAGCGTGTCTCGAAATCACGGCCATCCTAGACATGTTCCGAGCCTACAGACACATGCTCGGGGTCGCCCGCTCTTGGGACGCACATGCGTCCGACCCGACATATCGTCTCCGTGCCGATGTCCGACGGGCAAGGCGCCGACAGCCTTCAGCGGCGCCACAGTCGGGCTTTGGCGCCGCAGAGTAGAAGTATAAGACGGGCATCGTGTTCAGTCCAAGGTCGCGCCACCGCATTCGGCATGCTCATGATCTACTGAACCTGCTGGATTCGCGCGACCAGCGAGTCGCCCCAGATGTCGTTGAAGCGACGCCACGACTGCTCTGCGCGGCGGCGGAACGGCTCCAGTTCGGGCCGCAGCACGGTCATCCCACCTGCCGCAAGCTCGGCGAGCAGCCTCGACTCCTCTTCCTCCACTATGCGCCGATTCCTTGCGCCCCCGTCCTGGAATGCCTGCTCTACGATCTCTTGATCGGCTTTCGCGAGCCGCTGCCAGAGATCGCTTCCGATGACGGGTGCGATGCTACCGATCATATGGCTTGTGAGCACGAGGTACCGACACACCTCGTCGACTCCCATCGCGTAGATCGTCGGCAGCGGGTTCTCCTGGCCATCGATGACTCCGGCGCGGAGGGCGATGTGCACGTTGCTGAACGGCATGGTCGTTGGTAGCGCACCGAGTGTCTTGGCGGCTTCCACGAACATCATGCTTGCGGGCACTCGCAGCTTGATGTTTCCGAACTCCTCCGGCGTCGTCGCCGGGCGATCCCGCAATGTTACCTGCCTCAGGCCCTGATGCCATACCCCGAGAACGTGCAATCCCGATTGCCGCTCCGCTTCCGAGATGACTTCCTTGCCGATCCGGCTCCGGACCGTGCGGTAGAAGTGGTCGACGTCGCGAAAGACGTACGGCGCTTCGAAGGCAGCGAGTGGGGGATGATACGAGGCCAGGCCCGCGAGGCTCACCATCGCCAGTTCTCGGTCGCTCCGCGCAACGATATCCATCTGGCTGGGAATTGCTCTGCGGGGTTCTATCCGCAAGCGGATGCGCCCGGCCGTTCGTTGGTTCAGCAGTTCGCCGACGTGCACCAACGCTATGTGCATGGGTTGCTCGACGGGGGCATTGTGCTGGAGAAGCAGATCGACGTTGCCGCCCTCGGACGCACAACCGACCAGCGTCAGGCAGCACGACAGAAGAACCCACTCCCGGATGAGAATACGTTACCCCGTTCTGCGAGCCGGCAGCTTGCGGTTCGCGCGTTGCCTCAGAAACCGTCAAGTGCGTCCGATTCCGTGGCGAATATCTCCACGTACTGCTGAAGCCCTACCATGGTGAATATCTTCCGGAAGTGCGCCGATGGCTGCACGAGCCGAATCCGCTGTTCGCTGCTCGCGCCGGCTATCGCGAGGTTGATGATCACTGCGATGCCGCCGCTATTGATGTAGGCGTCGGGGTCGAACGAGACGATCAACTTCCTGGTGCCGGAGGCCGTGACCTCTCTATGAGCCGCATCTACAGCCTCACGGGCGTCGGGCGTCAGGTCGCCGTCGATATCGATTACCGCGACCTCACCGACCACTCGGACCCGTGCGTTGGCGTTGTCCATGTTCACCTCTAGCGTTCGGCATCAGGCCGGTTGGGCGGATGGCTGCGCATCGTCGTCGGACGGTGGGGCCAGGCGGATCACCATACGGGTAACGTTGCCGAGATCCGATTCGACGTTGAACTGGACGTCGTCCATCAGCGACCTTATCAGGAAGATGCCCCAACCGCGGACATCCTGCTCTCCGGCAAACTGCCTTCGAATATCGGGTTCGTCGATCCTATCCGGCACTCCGCCGCCTTGGTCGGCGACGTCGACCTGAAGGCTTTCGTCCCCGACCCTGAGTGCGACAATCACCGCCATCTCGGCGTTGAGCTTGTGGGCGTGCTCCATGGCGTTTATGCACGCCTCGGACACCGCCGTGCGAAGGTCGTCCATGCGCGAGCGGTGGAACCCGATGAGCTTGGCCGCGGACCCGGCCGCTTCCATTGCGACGCGCTCGAACCCCAGCCGGCTGGGCAGATGGAGGCAGATCGTGCGTCCTTCATCGTTGCTCATAGCCCGACTCCCTCTCGCGCGGTCCGGCATTGGCCGCAAGATCGTCCGCGCGATGGCTATGCTGTTCGGAAGCGAGCGCCCGGTCCAGAACTCGGACTACTACGAGTGTCATGTCGTCGTCCGGTTCACGGCCCGCCAGATGGTCGGTTGCGCCCTCGATCAGACGCGTCCTGGTGTCCGCGGCGCCAGACCCCTGTGCTATGATGTCCGAGACGCGCTCGAACCCGAGCAGCTCGCCGTCGGGAGACATCGCCTCGACGATTCCGTCCGTCAGAAGGACGATGGTGTCGTCGGCGGCCAGCGGAAGTGTCCTCTCAACATACTTCACTCCGGGCACCATTCCCAATGGCAACTTCGCTCCTTCGGCGCGAAGAGCGTCGACTGTTCCGCCGGCGCGCCTCAATATGTCGAGCCCGCCCGCGCTGGCGAACGAGACGGATTGGGAATCCGTGTCGATCACGGTGATCGTGCAGCAGACAAAGGTGTGAGAGTCTGTACGCCCGACCAGCGAATCGTTGAGATCGGTGAGGATCTCCGCAGGAGCCGACGACTGCCGGGCCGCGGTTGCGAGCATACCACTGAACAAAACCGCCGGGATGGCAGCCTGCATGGCGTGCCCCGTGGCGTCGGCAACCGCGAAGCCGATCCTCGGGTGGTCTTCGTCGGCCCACAGGAAGGTGAAGCAGTCTCCGCCGACGAGCCGCGCCGGTCGGCAGACGCCGGCGATGTCGAGGCCCTCGACGACTGGGTCGCCAACCGGCAGGAGGTCCATCTGCAGACGCTGCGCAACCTCGATCTCTCGCTGCAGGTCCGCCATGCGCCTCGCCTGCGCGCGTTTCCATCGGCGGTTCCTCTGCACGGCTACGCTGCCGGCGATCGCGATACCCACGATTCCGGTCAGCGTGGGCGTCAGGAACCACCAGGTCAGCCAGAACGCCGGCGCCACCGTGAGGGCGACCTCCGATCCTAGTGGATCGACGTTCTGTTCTTGGTCTACGGCGGCGACGCGGAACGTGTGCCGGCCGTGTGACAAGGCCCGGAACTTCCAGCTCGTCGCACGGGTCCGCGGCTGCCAGGGGCCACCGTCGAGGCTCCATGTGTACCACAGGTCGTGCGCGTGCGATCTATCCCACCTGTCTCGCCCCGTCCACTCTATCGTCACCGACCCCGGATGTGGCACGCGTTCGGTAGGATGTGCGACGTAGGTTCTCGGATTATCGGTCGAAGTCGCATGGAACCTCGATATCTCGCCGTCGAAATGCCCGAACCAGATGGAGCCGTCTCGGTGGACGGCACCTGCCCACACCTGATCCTTGGCCGGGCCGGCCGAAGCGCCGAAAGTCGTCCAGTGCGTGCCGTCATAGCGTGTGATACCCCGGGCGGTGCCGAACCAGACAGACCGATCTTCAGCCTCGACGATCGACCACACATCGTCGCAGGCGAGGCCGTCGGTCGCCCTGAACCACGTCCATCGTCCATCGAGGTACCGGCTTACGCCTGCATCGGGGAGGTTCCCGCCCACCCACAGGGCGCCGTCGCGCGTGGCGCAAATCGTCCAGGCATGGGTGTTGGCAAGCCCGTCCGAAGCCGTGAACGGCGTCCAGGTCCCGTCGGTGTACCCGGCGACGCCGGCGGCCGTGCCGATCCATACCGTACCGGACGGCCCCTCGGCGAGGCTCAGAACGTGATCGTCCGGCAAGCCATCGCCCACGGTGAACCGTCGCCATCGTCCGGCGCGCCGCCTGAACGCGCCCTGGCCGTCAGGCACCGGCGAGTTGGCAGTGCCCACCCACACGTCGTCGTCCGACGTGGCAAGCATCGCCCGGATGGCCGTCGACGCGCTCAACGCAGGTGGTGTGGCAACGGGCGACCATTTGCCGTCGTAGCGCCATATCCCGGCAAGGGAGAACCTGCTGCCGCCGGCGACCCACACCGAGCCATCCGGCCGGCTCAGAAGCGCGGACACCGAGTGGTCGCTGGAGGTCGTCGGCCACCCGGCGGACACGAACCGTACGCCGTCGTAGATGTAAAGACCCTCAGTGGTGCCGATCCGGAGAGTGTCGCCGGCACCCGACGCGATCGCGTCGATGCTGGCTGTGGCCGGCAGTCCATGCTGCGGCCCGAATGTCCACCATGGTCCGCCACGTCGGTCGAACCGGGCTACGCCGCGCCCCGGCAGGATGAACCAGAATGCATCGTCGAGCGCGTAGGCCATCTTCGCGATCGTTCGACCGGCGATGCCGATGTCACGGACACTGTGGTTGCGCCACTCGCCGCCGGAGTATGCGTAGATGGTGCCGGCCGGCGACCCGACGGCCCAGAGCGACCCGTCGGGCATCGGAAGCAGCGAGCGGGCCGAGAGCGACGCGACGTCCTGGTCGGAGAAGGTCTCCCACTCCCCGTCTTGCCACCGCCAGACCCCTTTCTCGCGCGTCCCGAACCAGTATGCGCCATCGCGCGTTTGGGTCATCGTCAGCACGGTTCCGCGCGGGGGGTCCATCCGCTCACTCATGTTGCGCCATCGCGGCTCGCCTCGGCCGCGTTCGGCCGCGATTCGATAGAGTTCGGTCGTGTGCTGATCGGTGCGGACCATGGCCCAGACGCCCCCGTCGGCGTCGCTACAGAGGCTGGCAATCCGACCGTCGGGCAGGCCCTGACCGCGACCGTACAGCTTCCATTCGCCGTGCCTGTATCTCAGCACGCCGGATGAGGCGTCGCCGGAGAATGCCTGCCGGGAACGTGGCTTCCGCAGCCCGGCCCAGATCGAGCCGTCGGCAGATTCGGTGATCGCGGTGATCGCGCCCGACGGACCCGTCCGACGCCACCGCTGCCCCACGTTGCGGATCATCCCCGCACTCGTACCCGCCCAGAGCGTTCCGTCGACCGCGGTCAGCACGCAACTGTAGGCGACGTCCGCCGGGAGCGACGCCGGCAGATCGGATTCGTCTTCGATGCGGGAGAAGCGGGTGCCGTCGTGCCAGACGTTTCCCGAGAAGTCGTGCGCGAAATCGTTCACGTACAGGCTGGACAGCTGCTGCGGGTCGCTGAATATCCGCCACCGAGAGCCATCCAGCAGATCGTCCGCGCCTCGCGCAGCGCCCGGCAGCGCGGCTGCCATCGCGACGATGACAAACGTGCCCAAGCGAGAGACGAACCGGTTGCCGGCTGCCATCTGAGCCATCGCGACGCGCTCCGGAGGATGAATCGGCCGACCGGCCGGGAACAATATGCACCGAGTGCTATGCATATTTATACCGCCGCCGCGCGCTCTCGTCAAGTGATCCGCCGACGTTCGGTGTGCGTATCGTGCAAGTGTGTGGACGGGCGCGACGCCTGTCCTGCCCACGAACGGTCGGGGTGCACTTGAGTCGACCAGCCTGCTATATTCTCTCTCATATGCGACGGCCCGCGAACCTTAGACAAAGTTACGAAAGGGCCGCGCTTGCGCGTTTGCCGCGATGGCCGCGCTTTGGTACGCTATTCGCTATCGGTGAAGTGCTGCATCGCATAAAGGCCCGCCGAGGCACCGGGAGAAAGCGCTGGGATGCAATTACCTGAGAGAAGGCCTGCACGTTCCGAGTCGGTCTTGCCGCGCAGACGAGAGGCGCTGCAGAATCCCGAGTCGGCTTGGGACGTGCTGGACGATTTCCATCGCTTACTGGGAATCCGGGGCAGCGCCGTCGCTACCCGAGGCGGAAACGTCGTCCTCGCGGACCTGACGGACGAATCTGAGAGAGATGCGCTGGAGGGGGTAGCCAGAACCATCGCCGAGAAGTTGCGCGACGTCGTCGGTCGCCTGGGGATGGGGCCTCTGCGGCAGGGGATGTTCCAGTCGACACGCAACACGGTAGCCTGCGCTCCTATCGGCCCGGGCATGCTCGTCAGCATCGCGAATCAGGACGTACCGATGTCGCAGCTTCGCCAGGGCGTGAAAGACGTCCAGGATGAGCTTGGCCGCGTCGAGTTACACGGCGCGCTCGACTTCGGGCCACATCCGGCCGAGGGCGAACCGGCTCCTGCCAAGCCCGATCTATTCGGCGAGGATGAGGGAGAGGATGCGGTCGCTCGGGTGAGGCTGTCCGCCGGCGCCGACGGTGCCGGTGGCGACGACATGTTCGATCTTACACTGGACCTTCCGGAGATCACGCTCTCCGAGGCGGAGCCATCAGACAATGTCGCCATCGACGAACTACAGCCAACCGAGATCGTCGACGAGCGCGGCGTCGTCATGATGTTCATCCCGGGCGGCGTGTTTATGATGGGTTCGGACGACAGCGCCGACGAGCAGCCGGTCCACGAAGTGACGCTCAGTCCGTATCTCATCGACAAGTATCCTGTCACCAACGAGGCGTACGACGCGTTCCTGGATGAGTCGCCGATATGGCGCGTCGGCGCGCAGAACATACTCCTGAACGAGGACTACCTCTGTCATTGGGAAAACGGGCGCTTGCTGCAATCGGCCGCCCAGCACCCGGTGGTGTG
>CAZSJP010000190.1:0-7799 GCA_964606675.1 uncultured bacterium | reverse complement strand
GCATGCCGCCGTATGACGACCTCATATTCGGGTCTGGCTCGCTGCGCGTATCGGAGCACGTGATGGCTCTCGCCGAGGCGGGTGCCGTGCGTCCGGATTGGGCCTACCCCGTGCTGACGTTCGCCGCCGCCAGTGAGACGCTGGCTGCTTTCGGATCGATGGCGTGGAGCGGCATCGTGTTCCCGCACGCTGTCAAGGCGATGTTCGTCGGTGCGCTCGTCTACGGGGTTGCGACGCTCAGAAGGCGGCCCGCGGCCCAGATCGCCGTGGCAGCTCTCGCCCTCGTGTTGCCGGCCGCCAACGTCTTCGCGGCAGTCACGGCGGGCATCGATGTGACAGCCAGGCGCCTGTGGACCAGTGCCCCGTTCGTGCTGATGGTCGCCGGTGCCGCTTTCGGATGGATGCTGCGCTGGTGCGCGTGCAAGGCCGAGCCGTTTCTGTCGCGTCGCGTCCCGAACTGGGGCGTGTTGCGCTCATCGATCCTCGGCGCCGCAGTTCTGTGCACCCTGGTCGCAGCGGAGCGCCTGACGATTCGCTACGACGCGACCCCGGCCGCGAGACAGATGGTGGCTTCCGCGGCCGCCGACGTCGACGCTCTGAGAGAGGTTTTCGCCGGGCGGGGAGACGGCATCCTGCACGTTGCCGCACCGACCGTCCAGGTGCCATATCTGCTGGACCAGGCATATGTTCCGTTTCCGGCGTCGGTCGACAGCGTCGGCCGTTCGCTGTCCGCGAACGAATGGCTTTCGGCGCTGGGCGTACGCCGCGCCGACTACCTGGTATTCCTCCCGTCCGTTCGCGAGCGTCTGCCCGAGACGCAAAGGGCCGGCGTGAAGGCGGAGTTGAACGCGCGCGGCGCGCTCATATCCGAGGGTCCGACCTACAGCGTGTACCGCCTTGGTGCCGGAAGCGAGTACTATGGCGATACCGGCCGAAGCGCGGCTGCCGACGGTGGTCCCGAGCGGCCGCGATAGTATCTTCCATCACGGCCTGCGGCGATGCCTCGCCGGGGCCGAGTATCGGCGCGCACGATCAGGCGCGGAGCATGGTGTCCGCGGGCGTGTTCGGCGCGATGTGCACTAACGTGAAGGGGCTATGCGGTGGCGTGTCGGGTGCGCCGCCCGGCTAGCGATCAGATACCGGCGATGGAACTTGACGACTTCACCATAGAACTGTCCTTCCGCCACAACCGATCCGCCAGGTATCCCTCGGCGGTGAGCCGTGCCCGCAAGTTCCCAGGTTACAGCCAGCATCGCGACCCCTCGGCTCCCGTGGGCGGAATGTCGGACGCCTCCAACAGCGGTCGGCAGAATAGCGACGGACTCGTTCATGCCGTCACCATCGCCGAGGAGTTGGGCGACCATGAGACGTTCTCGCGCTTCGTTGCGCTGCTGAGGATGACCTCGTCGTGGGGCGGTACGGCGGTCAGCGTGTCCGGAGAGCGGCTGCCCACAGCGGCATTGGACCGGCTCACGCGCGTTGCCGAGTGCTATGAGAGACAGCGTCGCGCGGGCAATCGGAGGCACTACTGCAACGGATTCGATCCGCGGCATGCTCCGGAGTACTTCGGTTGCCGGCTTCTTTCGAGCGTGAACAGGCAGGCCCCGCTCAACGGAGAGGACAATCAGTCTCCGCGAGCCTGGTACCGCATCGGAGAACTGGCGCAATCGGTGTTCACGGTCCACAAGAAGACCATCGTCGAGATGCTGACGGGCGACGCCGAACGCACGCTCGCGTTCTGTTGCCCCGTGTTCGGCATCGGTGCGGTGCGATGCGAGGTCGAGACGCTGCCCGATACGGTAGACCTCGACACCGATGCTCGATGGACCGTCGAGAACCGGCCCGATGGGATCGTAGGCATCCGGATGAGAGCCACGGGGCCCGCGCGGGTCGCCCGCAAGCCTCAGGAATCGACACCGGAGGCGCATGCCATCGGCCCCGCGTGGGACGCATCGGCCGGGGGCGCTCCGGTAGAGGAGCGCGACGTTCCCCCGGTAGAGTTTGCGGATGTGTGCGGCCAGGCTTCGGCCGTATCGACAGTGCGCGACTGGGTGGAATTGCCTCTGCGCTATCCCGAGATGTTCGAGCGCGTGGGTGTGCCGACGAAAGTCGGCATACTGCTGCATGGCCCACCTGGGACGGGGAAGACTCTGCTCGCGCAGGCCGTGGCCGGCGAATGCAAAGCGCACCTGGAGACCGTCAGCGGCCCGGAGATTCTCTCGAAATGGGTCGGTCAGTCCGAGGCGGCGCTGAGAGCGATGTTCGATCGGGCGCGTCGCCTCGCGCCCTCGGTGGTGCTGCTGGATGAGATCGATGCGATAAGCCCGATGAGAGACCGGGCGCTGCACGTCCACGAGGTTACGTTGGTCTCGCAGTTGCTCACGATTCTCGATGGTCTGTACTAACGTGGCCAGGTCGTGGTAATCGCGACGACCAACCGCCTCGAAGGCGTCGATCCCGCGCTACGTCGGCCGGGTCGCTTCGACTACGTCGTGCGCATGGGGCTGCCTGACGCCGAGGGGCGCGCCGCGATATTCCGCCGCCACCTGGCGCGAATGGCCACGGCCGACGGTGTCGATACCGATTCGCTGGCGGGGCTCACAAGCGGCCTCTCGGGTGCGGAGATAGCCGGCATCTGCCGTCGTAGCGGGCTAGCGTGCATCAAGGAAGCGGTCGCCGGTGGCAGCGATGGCACCGACGACGTTCGAATTGAGGCGCGACACTTGGTCGAATCGATTGAGGCAATGGGGGTTTCTCGTCTGGTGCCGCTGACCAGTGCGAGTTCACAGAGCTGAGGAAGACCGATGAGCCACGCGGCTCTCTTGGAGAGTGCAGCGGCGTTGTCGTCGCTGATGGACATGAGCAAGGGCAATCTCGCCATATGCTCGGAGAGTCGGCGCGTCCGGCTCTCGGACATGGTGCACGTGTTCGCCGACGAAGACGCCCGCGCATCGGCGCAGGAGTCGGGCGACAGCGTGGTCTACGAGATGTATCTGAACGACCCTGTCGATCAGCCGCGCGAGACCGCGCTCCAATATTCTACCACCGTCGTCCATCGAGGTGTCGTCGGCAGCGAGTACTACATGACCCGTGGCCACGCGCACACCGGCCCCGCCCTGCCGGAGATATGCCTCACCGTGAGTGGCGAGGGTATGATGGTGCTTCAGACAGACGACCATCAGGTGCAGGGGCTGGCGATGGCGCCCGGAACCGTGCTCTACACGCCTGCCGCCACGGCGCATCGTGCAGTCAACGTGGGAGACGAATCGCTGGTGACGTTCAGCGTGCGTCAGGTGGCGTCGGGTGTCGACTATCGGCCGGTCGAGATGTCGGGGTTCAGGCGAATTGTGACCGCTACGCCCAACGGGCCGGATCTGGCTCCGAATCCGGGGTTCAAGCTCGGTCAGTGAACGCGGAGGCCGCTTGCGAAAGGCATTGCTGTGAGAGTCGGGTGTGCGGTCGAGACGCTGCGCGGAGGCGCGGCTGAGGGACGTCTGGCGGAGATCCGCGCGATAGGCATAGACTGCATCGAGCCGCAGTTCACGGCGCCCGATGCGTTCGATGCCGAGGACGAAACGTTCATGGCCGGCGCCATGGACGAGCTCGCTGCCGCCGGTATGGCCGTGTGGAGCGTGCATGCACCGTTCGGGGTCAAAGTCGACGTCTCGTCGGTGCGGGAAGAGGTGCGCGCGCGCGCATTGGAGGCCAACATACGGTCCGCCAGAGGGTGCGCGGCGCTGGGCGGCAAGGTTCTCGTCGTTCACTGCAACGACGGGTGCGCGCTGACCGGAACGGATCGTGCCGAAGCGCTTGCGCATGCCGTGGAAGCGATCTCGGCTATCGCGGAGACCTGCGCCGATTTGGGCGTTCGTCTCGCAGTCGAAAATCTGCCGCCGGGCTACCTTACTAGCTCGTCATCCGAGCTGATGAGCGTGGTCGAGCAGTTCCCGCCGGACATCGTCGGCGTCTGTGTCGACACGGGCCACGCGAACCTCACGGGAGAGGGCGTTGCGCTCATCGAGCGCTGCTCGGACCGCATCGTCACCACCCACCTGCACGATAACGACGGCACCGGCGACTCGCACCTGGCACCGGGCTTCGGCACGATCGACTGGGACGCAGTCGGAGCCGCGCTGGCCCTATCGGCGTACGACGGTCCGCTGATGTTCGAGGTGGGCGGCCCCGGCACGCGCGAGGAGGCGCTCATGCATCTGCCGGCAGCCGCGCGGATGATCGGCGGTACGGGCTGATGGGCTGGGCGGCCGCTGTCAGTCGAACGGCCCGCCCCCGATGAGGTTCAACAGAGTCACGACCCGGAACACTTCGTGCCGCTCCTCGATACCCCCATCCCGGATCGAGAAATCGGGGTCCAAGCTCGGCCGGTGAGCGTCGAGACTTGTTGCGGAAGGCATTGCTGTGAGAGTCGGGTGTGCGATCAGGATGCCGCGTGGCGGTGCAGACGAAGTGCGTATGGCGGAGATGCGGGCGATGGGAATAGACTGTGTCGAGCCGCACTTCACAGGGCCCTATGCGTTCGATGCCGAAGACGAAGGTCTTCTGGCCGACGCTCGAGAAGAACTCGCCGCCGCCGACATGGCCGTCTGGAGCGTACATGCGCCGATCGGAGGCGAGGTCGACATCTGCTTAGCGCGAGACGAGGTGCATGCGCGCGCGGTGGAGTCCATCGTGCGGTCAGCCAGGGGATGCGCGGCGCTGGGTGGGAAGATACTCGTCGTCCACTGCAGCGACTGGCGCGCTCCGAAAGGAGCGGGCCGCGCCAGAGCGCTACAATGTGCTTCGGATGCGATCTCGGAAGTCGCGGACGTCTGCGCCGAGTTGGGGATCCGCGTCGCGGTCGAGAACCTCCCGCCGGGCTACCTCACGAGTTCGTCGTCCGAGCTGATGAGCGTCGTCGAGCGCTTCCCACCGGATCTCGTCGGCGTCTGCGTCGACACCGGTCACGCGAACCTGACCGACGAGGAGTCTGCATTCATCGAGCGTTGTTCCGATCGCATCATCACCATCCATCTGCACGACAACGACGGGACCCTCGACTCGCACCTGGCGCCCGGCTTCGGCACGGTCGACTGGGACGCCGTCGGAGCCGCGCTGGCCGCTTCGCCGTACGACGGTCCGTTGATGTTCGAGGTGGGCGGCCCCGGCACGCGCGAGGAGGCGCTCATGCATCTGCCGGCGGCTGCGCGAATGATCGGTGGTTCGGGGTGATGCAGTAGAGCCGCAGGGCGAAAGCGTCCTTGTGCTAACTCACACGCCAAGCTGACTTCGATGCCGGTTGATGCCTTGCTGTTGCGCACAGAACCGTGACCGGTCCCACCGCGCCGCTCTCCTTCGGTGACGATCCGAACCATCTGCGCTATGGGTCCGTCCGAAGCCCATATGTGTTGAGCCACCCAACAGTGAACATGCCTGTTGCCTCGATGTTCTTCAACACTCGCACAGGGTCGATGTCCTTGGGGTACCGCACATCGGTATAGCGCCTCGGCCTCGACCGGGCCATCACCGTATCCAAGCCAAACTCGCTATGTCGCTCCAAGACCGTCGCCACCGACAGATCCGGGCGGCGGCCCACCTTCGCAAGCCCAGCAGCCACAGGCCACGGGTAATCGCTCAGACCATCCTGCACATACCACTGTCCGTCTCGCTTGACGTACGTGTGGGTTGCTTGTTCCGAATCTGCTTCGACGAAGAACGGATCGCCGGGCGCGTAGGTGTACGGCCAACTGTAGGTCGTTGCAGTGTCCGCCGCCGCCCCGGCGGGCAAGGTGTAGGTCAGTGACGTGTCAAGCGACCATCCATCCGGGAGTTCTGGCGCGATCGGAAGGGGCTGGGAATCCGAGCAGCCGGCCACACACGCCACAGAGACAAGCAGCATCGCCGACGTCATCGCACGCATCGCGCTCATCCTCTCTCACCTCTTACGGGCAATCCGTTCGCCCCCACTGCGCATGTGGCTGCACCGGACATTGCTTGCCGGCCGAAGCCAAGCAGCAATCCCCCAACGTGCGCCTCCTGCGTGCAAACATAACGAGCAAAATGCCTCTGTCGATAGCCCGTGGTCGAGGGACCTGCCGAGCAACCGGCTAGCGGCCCGCGTGGCTTCTGATCGGAGACGCCTCTACAACTCCATGCCCTGCTCCACGAGTTGGCCGCGCAGGTCCACACCGTCCAGCTCTCTCGGTTGGCACGAGCGTTCGCGGCAGAGCGCCGCAGCGGTGCCGGCGGCCTGACCCAGGTTCATGCACGTCGGTTGCAGGCGGAGCGAGCCGTTGGCCGCCCGCGTGCTCGAGATGCAGCGCCCAGCCACGAGCAGACCGTCGACCTCCACCGGCACCATGCATCCATACGGTATCTCGTAGTAGTCGCCGTCGGCCGGTCGGCGGGCCTTGCGATATTCGCCAAGTGGGTGCTTGTCCTGCCCGTCGTGAAGGTCCATGTACCACGAGCAGCGGCTCACTGCGTCGACGTGCCGCGCCGCGCCCATCACCATGCCTTCCGTGAGCGTGGCCTCGCCACGGATTCGGCGCGACTCGCGGATGCCGAGATGCGACGCGACGTCGATCACGATGCTGTTTCCGAACGCCGAAAAAGTGCGCTTCAGGTATTGCCAGAGGCCGAGGACCCGCTGTTGGCAGATACGCTCGCCGTCGCTCAGACTCGTGGCGTCGGAGCCGTCCACACGATGGGCCATGTCGAACTGGAAGTGCCTGACGCCGGCGGGGTATCCCAGGCCGGCGAAGCCGCAGTGGAGCACGTTCCATGGCCGCGCCATCTCTACGGCGCCCGACTCCAGAGCGGCGCGGCAGGTTTCGCGAAACTCGTCCGGGTCCGGCAGTGCGTCGTCGTCTACTCCGGCCAGCACGAAATTGAGGCTGACCGCTTGGAGGAGTCCGTCACTCTCGCGGCCCTTGTCGTAAGCGACCCCCGCCGCCGCGGCTACGTCTCCGTCACCGGTCGCATCGACGATGATCGAGCTCGACACCGAACGCAGCCCGTCTTTGTTCGCGACCTGCACGCCCGCGACCGAGCAGCCACATGCTTCGACACCGGCCAGGTGCGTGTGGAGCGACAGGTCGACGCCGGCCTCCTCCAGCATGTCGGAGAGCGTGACACGCGCCGCAAACAGGTTCATCCGGACGTGCTCAGCCTGGATATCCGCGCAGCCCATTCGCTCTAGCCGACTCCAGAACTCCCACACGATTCCGCCACCGTCGCCAGCGGTGCGGAGCGCGTTGACAAGCCCGTTGGTCATCGTCCCGCCGAGGCAGTTGGACTTCTCGAACAGCAAGACCGACAGCCCGCAGCGTGCGCCGGCGATTGCGGCTCCGATGCCCGCCGGCCCCCCGCCGGCGACGGTCAGGTCGTATGTATCTTTCATGCTGGCACCTTCATGCGGTTGTGGCCATGCCGGTCGATGCTTCGGGACGTGGCCGTGCGCACTCATCGGATGTGGTTTCGGAGTCGGAGACGCTTGCCCGGCCGACACACGTCGCACGGCGATGGGGTCATCCAGGGCGCGGAGACCGCGCCCCTACGTCCGTACGAACCTGGCGTCATCATGAGCGACGCATCGAGTCCACGGCCAGAACGCACCCGAAATCTGCGGCATCGGCATGGCCGGATGCCCCGAAGTCCTCGTCGTTGGCCTCGCGGCCGCAGCGCACCGCACCCCCGAGTCTGCCCGTTGCGCCAAGCGCACGATGGAGGACTCCCAAGGTCCGTGGCGGCCTAGCTGTGATCTCTCATCAGGTTGTCCACACGGGGCATCAGAGCGATGCTAT
>CAZSJP010000189.1:0-7818 GCA_964606675.1 uncultured bacterium | reverse complement strand
CAGCACCTCGGACCGATTCCTGTCCAGCCCCTGCGCGGGCAGCCCGTCGATATATGTGAGCGCCTCCCAACCCGGGTCGAGCAACGCGACAACCGGCTGGCCCGCCATCTCGGCGGGCACGGTGACGCTGGCCCGGAACCACTGCGTCAGGTCGTACGCGCCCCAGAGCGACCCGACCTCGAACGGCTCCCAACCGAGGGTTGGGATCGGTGCGGCATCCTGATGCGGCCCGGCTACGATGGTCTCCCATCCTTCGATGGGCGTGCGATAGAGGTAGAACGTACCTTGGATTTCCTCTAGTCTGCGGACGATCTGGTTGGTGAGAACCTCCCGCTCCGCTGGGAAATGTGCCATGTGACTGCCATCCTTCCTGATGAACCGGCGAGCGTGCCGGAGTGCGGCGGTCGCCTATGTTGGTGAATCAGTAGCTCTCGAACTGCTACGTGTGCATTTCGACTTTGAAAGTCCTTATCTCCCACGGCTTGATGTCGAACGACACCACGCCGCCTTCGACTTTGGCCGCCGCGTCGTTCTCCTCCATTAGGTCGCATTCGGTCACCGATGCCGGCTCGGTACCGAAGCTCAAGGCCACTGGGCCGCGCGATCCGTGCGCCTCGTAGAGCCGGACGATGATCGCGTCGGAGTCCTCGGCTTTCTTGACGCAATCTATCACGACGTTCGCGCGGTCGACAAGGGCGAACGACGCCGTCGACGGCGCCTTGCCCGCATGCGAGTCCGTCGCGATTGCCGCCATGGGTGAGTTTAGTTCGTGCGCACGCCGGACGGTCTCGGCGGAGCGCCAATCGCCCTGGTGAGGGCAAAGGCTGTATGTGAATTCGTGATGCCCCTGATCGGCCTCCGGGTCGGGGTACTTCGTGCTGCGCAGTAACGTGATGCGCATCGTGTTCTGATAGGTGTCGAAGCCGTACTTGCAGTCGTTCAGCAGGCTGACGCCGTAATCGCCTTCCGACAGATCGATCCACCGGTGCCCGGTGACCTCGTAGCGCGCCCGGTCGTGCGGCGTCGAATGGTGAGTGGCTCGCTCGATGGCGCCGTATTGGATCTCGTACGTCGCCTTGCGCGAAAGCACGTCCACAGGGAACGCCGCCTTGAGCATCCGCCGCTTCTCGTGCCAGTCGACCGACGTGACGAAGTCGATGCGCGGGATGGTGCGCCAGATTGAGATGTCCTGCGTCAACGAAGATCGATCCGTCTTCCTCACGACCCGGACCGTAGCTCGCACGGGACCCCGCTCCGTCACGTCCAGCGACACGACGTCACCCATCGGCGACATGTTCTCTTCGTAGTTGTACGCGATGTTCCATGCATCGGGGCTGCCTGGGCGGTCGCCGAAGAGCTGTAGCTCGTTCGCCTCGGCGCCGGCAGGGAGCACCTCGCGGCCGGCTCGCTTGTCGAACAAGCCCGTGATCGTCCCGGCCTTGCCGATCCGGACGCGGAAGAAGTCGTTCTCCATTCGGACGCCGCCGCCACTCTTGGATACGCGCGGGGCGTTCCGGACGCGTGCACCTGCGCCGCTCTCGGCACGGTATACAGCCCGACCGACGGACGGGACATCCGTGGTCTCGAACAGCAGAGCTTGCGATCCGTCTGCGGCCAACACCCTCTGCGACGGGACGGTTCTGCCCGCCGGGTCCGCAACCGCGACGTCATCGGCGACGTTCCCGATTTGCACGGTCGCCGCCTCGCTTCTGACCCATCCGAGCGAGTTGGCGACCAGGATCGGCGTGCCCGGCCCTTCGGTACCGATGGCACCGGCGATCGCGGCCAAGGCGCCGTCGCGTGCGCCGTTCCCGAGGTCGAACATCGTCGCGTAGTCTCTGTCTGCATCTTCGTAGACCTCGCGGATCGATGAGCCGGGCAATATGTCGTGGAACTGGTTCAGCATCAACAGTTTCCACGCATCGTAGATCCGGTCTGCCGGGTACTCGGCACCGAGCATGCATGCCGCCACAGAGAATATCTCAGCGTCGCGCAGGAGCAGTTCGCCCTTGCGGTTGTTGCGCTTCGTGTTCGCTTGGGTCGTCTGGCAGCCTCGGTGGAACTCGTAGTACATCTCGTCGTGGAAGACGGGCATGTCGTCCCACGCTACGTCTTTCCGCAGCTTGTCGAAGCTCTCCTCCAAGAGGCCGAAGTCGGCCCTCGGGACGCCGGCCAGATCGTTGACCCGCTGACCGTTCTCAAGCATTTCCTTCGTCGGGCCGCCTCCGCCGTCACCGTGGCCGAACGAGTACGGAATCTCGTCGCAGATGTCTTTCTGCCCGAACCCGTTCCACCCCTTCACCAGGTCCGGCGGCACCGGATAGCCGTTGCAGAGCGTCGGGAACCACCACGACATCAGCTCCGTGCCGTTGAGGCCGCGCCAGCGGAACAGATTGTATGGGTGCTTGTTGTACTGATTGCCGTGCAGCTTCGTCGTGCAGAATCCATCGATCTGCGCTTTCCTCATGATCTGCGGCAGCGCGAACGAGAACCCGAAGCAGTCGGGCAGCCAGACCACGCGGGTGTGGATGCCGAACTCCTTCCTGAAGAACCGGTTGCCATAGAGATACTGTCGGACGTGGCTTTCGCCGCTGGGCACGTTGAGGTCCTGCTCGACCCACGCCGCGCCGATCGGCTCCCACCGACCCTCCTTGATGCGCTCCTTGATCCGCTCGTACAGCTCCGGGTAGTGATCCTTGACGTATTCGTAGAGCTGCGGCTGGCTTTGCGAGAACTTGTAGTCGGGGTACTCGTCCATGTAGCGAAGCACGGTCGAGAACGTTCGGGCGCATTTGTGCTTGGTCTCGCGGATCGGCCACAGCCATGCCGTATCGATGTGGGAGTGGCCGATGAGCGTCATGTGGCCCATGCCGCTCGACCCGGCGAACTCCTTCATGCCGGCGCGGAATCGCTTCTGCGCGTCTGCCGCCTCGGCGCTATACGTTTCGAGGTCATCCACTCCGTTCAGGTCGACCAGCTTGATCGACCGGTCGATATGGTCGAGAAGCCGCATCTTATGCTGCGACCCGTCGGCGTGCACTTCAAGCAGGTACATGGCTGCCTTCAGGTCCCACCAGAACGAACGCAGGAGATCGTCTCGCACCGCCAGCACTGCGCCCGATAGCACGTGCCCCGGTTCGACGCCGCCCACGGGTCTGCCCGAGGGATATCGTGCCAGCGATCCGGTCATCCGACCCGGTCCGCCTACGATGACGTCGTACGATCGGCCCGGCTCCGCGTCGGTTGCGAGGAGCACCTCGCTCCGGTTCCCATCGAGGCCCTGTGCTACCACGCCGTCGACGTAGCAGATCGATTCGACACCCGGCTCCAGCAGGGCAACGACGGTCTCGCCTTTCATCTCGTCCGTCACCGTCGCTCGTGCGCGCATCCATTGCGTGGACCCGTGCGGGCGCGACTCGGGACCGTCGGCGGGCGCTCCCCATCCGTCGGCAGGCGGCCCGAAGGCGTCGGCAGGTGCCACGGCTGTCTCCCAGCCGTCGATAGGCTCACGATGCCTGTATATCGTTGCTTCCATCTCCTCGAGTCGATTGCCGATCTGCCTGAGCAGAACGCTCCGCTCAGCTTCGAAGTGAGGCATCTGATGTCCGTCCTTTCAACCGTGGTTCCCGCGGCGCCCAGCCCGGTGCACGCTCCGACGCGCGGCTAAGGAGAAGGTCCCGCCCGGCGCGCATCCGATGGCGGGCCGGCCGAATGCCAGGCCTATCGGGGTTGCGGCGAGGGTTGCTTGGTCCGCTTCCGTTCCGATCCAAACTCGGTTAATGTACGACTGACCCGCCGAATGTGGAAAGGTGCTCCGGCACGCAGAGTGTCCCCGGGTATGTGTCCGCCGATGCACCGGGGTTATACTCGTTAGGTAGGCCGCACGGTTGAGCGGAATGCGCTAGCGGCCCCGCCATATCGCTGAGGAGCGTACCCTATGCTATCGGCCGAATCCGAGACTTCGGATACCGACACCAATGAGACGGAAGACTATCTAGAGGACATACCGACTGAGATCGTCGACGCCTTCGGGGAGGGGCGCACCGACGACGAAGACGTTCTGATCGCTATCGGAAGCGACCTCGGCCCCGACGGAAACTACGGCGCGCAGTATCTCCTGGCCAGCAACCGCAGGCTTAGCGTAATCAGCCCGAACGGCACCAGGCCCGATACGCGCGAATGGCCCATCGGCGACGTCAGCGACATATTCGTCGACTTGTTGGTCGGACAGGGCTCGCTCATAGCGGTGATCGACGGCAGACGGGAAGAGCTGTGCCGGTTCTCTAACTCGCGCCAACGCGACTTCCACCGCGCCGCCAAGGCTGTCGAGAAGATCGCCGAGAGCGGCGAGATGCCGCAGGAATACCACGACGACGAACACCGTAAGGCGCGCTACTGCGGCTCGTGCGGCCGCCTCCTGCCCGAAAGGGGCGGGGTCTGCCCTGCCTGTCTGAAAAAAGGGCAGGTCATGCTGCGGCTCGTACAGTACCTGAAGCCCCACTGGAAGCGCGCCCTGTTCCTGGTCGGACTGATGGTGCTCTCGGCGAGCATCCAGACTGCGCCACCGTACCTGACCAAGATACTCGTCGACGACGTGCTTGGCGCCCAAGAGGTCGTGGTCGACGGTGTGGTGACTGAACCGGCGGCCGTCAGCAGCATCGCGTGGTGGGACGTCTCAGCGTCTGGAATCGGCCGCGTCGGGTGGCTCGCCATCATAGTGAGCTGTTTCCTCCTCTCCCGTGTGATGCTGCTGACGGTGGAGATACTGTCGGGGCGCCAGGCGACATGGCTCGGACCTCGCATCATCGGCGACTTGCGCGCCACGCTCTATCACCACATGCAGAAGCTGAGCGTGAGCTACTACGATCATAGCCGCACGGGCGCTCTCCTGAACCGCGTTATGACCGACACGAGCCGTGTGCAGAGCTTCCTGGTCGGAGGCGTGCCGCACATCGGCATCGACGTGTTCATGGTCATCATGATCGGCATGATACTGATGTCGATGAACTGGCAGCTCACGCTCTATATCCTCATACCGTTACCGATAGTGATCTTCACCAGCAAGTTCTTCTGGCGCTACATCAGGTCGCTCTTCGGTCGAGCGTACGGGCGCCGCTCGCGCCTGAGCGCGGTGCTGAACGACGCGCTGTCGGGCATCCGCGTCGTCAAGGCGTTCGGCCAGGAAGAGCAGGAAATAGAGCGGTTCGACGAGCGCAACTACGACCTCCTCAAGGCCGAGTCGAACGCAGAGCAGACATGGGCAACGTTCTTCCCGATGATCACGTTCATGTCGATGATCGGCTCGTTCGTCGTGTGGTACATCGGCGGCGCGGACGTCATCGGTGGAAGGATGTCGCTCGGCACGCTGTTCGCCTTCTTCAGTTATCTGAGCATGTTCTACCGACCGATACAGATGGTCAGTCGCCTCAACGCGTGGGTCACTCGCGACTTGACCGCGGCGGAGCGCGTATTCGAGGTGCTCGACACGGAGCCTGAGATCGAGGACGAGTCGGATGCGGTCGTCCTTGAGAATATGGAAGGACGGGTCGAGTTCGAAGACGCGGTGTTCGGCTACGATCCGCTCAGGCCGGTGATCAAGGGCATAACCATCGACATTCAGCCCGGCGAGATGGTCGGGCTGGTCGGTCGGTCGGGAGCCGGCAAGAGCACGATCATCAACCTCATATGTCGCTTCTACGACCCGCAGGAAGGCCGAGTGCTGATCGACGGGGTCGATCTGCGGAAGATCAAGCAGCGCGAATGGCACCGACGGCTGGGCATCGTGCCACAGGAATCGTTCCTGTTCCACGGCACAATCGCCGAGAACATCGCGTATGCGCGCCCTGAAGCGAGCCGCGACGACATCATTCGTGCGGCGCGCGCGGCGAATGCGCACCACTTCATCGTGCGGTTCCCCGACGGCTACGATACGCAGGTCGGCGAACGCGGCGCGAGGTTGTCCGGTGGCGAGCGCCAACGGATATCTATCGCGCGGGCGATCCTCAACGATCCGAAGATTCTCATCCTCGACGAGGCGACGTCGGCGGTCGACACCGAGACGGAACAGCAGATCCAGGAGGCGATATCTCGGCTGGTCCACGGGCGGACCGTGTTTGCGATCGCGCACCGCCTCAGCACGTTGAAGAACGCCAACCGGCTGCTCGTGATCGAAGACGGGCAACTGGTCGAGTTCGGCACGCACGATGAACTCGTCGAGGCCGGCGGCGTGTACGCGAGGCTGGTCGAGGCGCAGCAGGAGCTTTCGGCTCTGAGCGCCGTCGGAGGCTAGCCGTGCCGGGCTGCGCCAGGCTGACGACCGGCGGGGCCTTTGCTCAGCGTGCGCTCCGTCGTTTCGTTCTACTCTGGTCGCGATGCCGATGCCGCACCTGACGGCGACCGGCGTCTTGCTCGGCAAGGAACCGATAGATCACTCAGAAGATTCGCGGCCCGGTTTGCCTCCTCGTTCCGCGGGGATGTGCCGGGCCGTGCTTGTTGGTTCGAATACATATGTCTGCTCGGAGGTCCACACAATGGAGTATCGCCCCTATGGCCGAACCGGACTGGAACTGTCCGTGCTCGGCTTCGGCTGTATGCGTTTCCCGGAAGTAGATGAGAAGGTCGACGAAGAGCAAACCATCGAGATGCTGCGCTACGGCATCGACCACGGCATCAACTATATCGACACCGCCTATTTCTACTGCCATCACAATAGTGAGATCGTAGTCGGCAAGGCGCTGAAGGACGGCTATCGCGAGAAGATCGTGCTGTCGACCAAGAACCCGGTTGGCGAGCCGGACGGTGCCAAGTGGCGCAAGACATTGGAACATCAGCTCCGGAAACTGGACGTCGACAAGATCGACGTGTACCACTTCCACGGCATCGGTTGGGACAGATGGGTCGAGAATTACGACGTGCCCAACGGCCCCGCGCACGAGATGCGGAAAGTGCAAGACGAAGGACTGATCGGCCACCGTGCGTTCTCATTCCACGACAAGCCCGAAGCGCTGATCAAGCTGATCGACACAGGAGAGTTCGAGGGAGTGCTCCTGCAGTACAACCTGCTCGACCGTGCCAATGAGGACGGCATCGCCTACGCGCGCGAGAAGGGGCTGGGAGTCGTGGTGATGGGCCCCGTGGGCGGCGGGAGGCTTGCGGCGCCGTCCGGCGAGGTCGCGAAAATGATGCCCGTTCCCGTCAACAGCTCCCCCGAAGCGGCGCTCAGATTCGTGATGGGCAACCCGAACGTCTCAGTCGCATTGTCCGGCATGAGCGACCTGCAGCAGGTCAAAGAGAACCTCGCCACCGCCGAGAACGCCAGCATCCTCACCGACGTCGAGCGGGGGCAGATCGACGAGAACCTGGCGGAAGTCAGGCGCCTCTCGGACCTCTACTGCACCGGATGCAACTACTGCATGCCGTGCCCGAACGACATCGACATTCCGCGCAACTTCGAGCTGATGAACTTCCACCGCATGTGGGGCCTGACCGACATGTCCAAGGAGGCCTACGCGAAGCTCGAAGAGAAGAAGGTCGGCGAGGAAACGTTCGAGGCGTGGGCCGAGGCGTGCACGGGCTGCCAGGAGTGCGAGCCTAAGTGCCCGCAGAACATCCCCATCGCAGCGCAGATGCAGGAAGTCGCCGAAGCGTTGGGCGCATAGAGCCGTCCTCACGGAGGGCGTAACGGGCGTCCTCCGCGCTTTTCGCCGACTCGACCGATACCTCCGACAGCGGGCCGTACGACCCGCCAACCGGGAGCGACCATGACCGCGCACATCCGAGACGAATGGCCAGCGTACGGCGGCGTCCTCGATTCAGCCG
>CAZSJP010000188.1:0-7823 GCA_964606675.1 uncultured bacterium | reverse complement strand
GATAACGCGGTTCGAGAAACCCCACTCGTTGTCGTACCACATGCACACCTTGGCGAGGTTGCCCCCGATAACATAGGTCGTGCCGGCATCGAAGATGCTCGAGTGCGGGTTGCCGACGATGTCGCTGGACACGATCGGGTCCTCGGTGTACTCGAGAATCCCCTTCATCGGGCCTTCGGCGGCGGCCTTCATTGCGGCGTTGATGTCCTCGACCGTTGTGTCCTTCTTGAGGACGACCGAAAGGTCGGTAATGGAACCGTCGGAGACCGGGACGCGCACCGCCTGGCCGTCGAGCTTGCCCTTGAGTGCGGGGATGACGCTCCCTATCGCGCGGGCGGCGCCGGTAGTCGTCGGGATGATGTTCGTCGCGGCATTGCGTGCGCGACGGAGGTCTTTGTGCGGGAAGTCGAGGATGCTCTGGTCGTTCGTATATGCGTGGATGGTCGTCATCACGCCGCTCTCGATTCCCCAGTTCTCCTCGAGGACCTTGCAGACCGGGCCAAGTGAGTTGGTCGTGCAGGACGCGTTCGAGACCATCTTCCACGACTTGTCGAGCGCGTCGTCGTTCACTCCCATGACGATGGTGCCGTCGATGTCGCCCTTGGGCGGCGCGCTCAGCAGCACGCGCGGCGCGCCGGCCGCGATGTGCTTGCCCATGGCGTCGGCCGTCGTGAAGATGCCGGTCGATTCGAGAACGACGTCGACGCCGAGCTTGCCCCACGGCAGCTTCGACGGATCGCGTTCGGCGGAGATCGGAATCTTCTTTCCGTCGATGACGAGGCTACTGCCGTCGGCCTTCACTTCGCCGTCGTACACGCCGTGGATCGAGTCGTACTTGAACAGATGCGCCGACGTCTCAGCGTCGGTCAGGTCGTTGATGTGAACCGTCTCGACGCCGCCATGTTTCAGCGCAGCACGCAATACGAGACGACCGATACGACCGAAACCATTGATACCCAGTTTGATTCCCATGCTAGTCTTCCTTCCCCTGGCCATGCGTCCGCAGGGCGGGTTGTGTGTCTCTCGTCAGCCGAAGAAACGCTTCGCCACGTTGTATCTTTCCACTGGTACAGTCTTGAGTTCGCCGACCGCATCGGCCAGCGGCACTCCGATAATCTCGCCGCCCTTGAGCGCCGCCATCTTGCCGAACTCTCCGCTGTCGATCAACTCGGTGACCTTCACGCCCAGCCGGGTGCCCAGAACGCGGTCGAATGCTGTCGGCTCGCCTCCGCGCTGGAGATGCCCCAGCACGATGTGGCGTGTCTCTAGTTCCGTTCGCTTTTCGATCTCTTTAGCAACGACCTCGCCGATGCCGCGCCCCGTTCCGAGCGCATCGTGCCCGAAATCGTCTTTCTTCTCCGAGTGCTCGACGTCTCCCATCAGCTTCGGATCCTTGGCGCCTTCGGCGACCGCGATCATAGCGTACTTCTTGCCGGCGGCGTAACGCCTCTTGCACATGTCCGCTATCTCGTCGATGTCGAACGGTACTTCCGGAATCGCGATGTAGTTCGCTCCTCCGGCCATGCCGCCGTGAAGTGCCATCCATCCGGCGTCCCGGCCCATTATCTCGACCACCATCACACGCTGATGGGCCTTGGCTGTCGTGTGCAGGCGATCCATCGCCTCCATCGCACGGTTGATCGCCGTGTCGAAGCCGAACGTGTAGTCCGTCGCGTTCACGTCGTTGTCGATCGTCTTGGGAGCTCCCACGACGCGACCGCCGGCATCGTGAAGCTGCCGGGCGACCCCGAGGGTGTCCTCGCCTCCGATGGCGACCAGGCAGTAGATGTCGAGATCCTCCAGGTTCTTCTTGGCGATCTCGAATCCGTTCTTCACCTTCGCAACGTTGGTTCGCGAGGAGAACAGGATAGTGCCACCCTCCCGATGAACGTCGGAGACCTCTTCGCGGCCCAATACCCTGTAAGTCTTCTCCAGAAGGCCGGCCCATCCGCGCTCGAAGCCCAATACCTCGTAGCCGCTGTCGATGGCGGTCGTGGTCACGGCTCGGATGACAGCGTTCAGCCCGGGCGCGTCACCGCCACCTGTCAGGACGCCAATCTTCTTCATGCGTGTCCCTTCCAATCTGAGATGTCGGCGGCTGCGTGAGCACGGGATACCCCTCGTGCTTGCCGCCACGTCGTCGGATGCAATGCGTCATCGGTAGGTGTTGCGGCAGGAAGACTGGCGAAGATGCTTCTGCGACGCCGCCTACCGAGAAACGTCGTCGTCGCACGGCATCATGCGGGTTCTGCCACAGCAAGTAAAATACGCCCGCGCTCCCACCGGGTCAAGCGGGATTCGGACTTAATGTATTACTGACACAAAGCCCATTAATGCGACATCGGAGCGCGGTGAGGCATGGGTGGGGCCTCCGGCGCTTCGAGGGGGCGGTGCCGATGCTTACGTGGCCGAGTCTCACAGCCTGCTCATGCGCTCGTTCAGGTCGCCGACCTGCCTCCGCAATCGGAGGAGCGCTTCCGAATCGGAGGTGTAGTGCGTCAGATCCTCGCAGATCTCATCCGGAATGGCGAGCAGTTCCAGGGCGGCCTCAACCGCGTCAATCGCTACGTCCCGATCGTCTCCGCGCAGTCTCTCGGCTTGCTCGCGGAGCGCTGCAAGCATCTCGTAGTCTTCGATGCCGTGTCGCACGCACTCGAGCCGTACCGAACTCAGCAGATTCCCGCCCGGGCCGGGGTAGAGCAACTGCCCATCGCCGTTGATCGCCGTGGGGCCCGTGAACGTGTTCCAGCGGACGTTCGGCCACCGAGTGCCGTCGTCGACCTTCTCTCGATCGCCTGCATCCGGGAGCCCGGCCACCTCGCGCTCAATCGCCGGTTCGCCGATAGCGTTGCTCGACCAAAGATTGATGCAGTAGTACAGGAACCCCGTCACCCCGTATTTCCACGACTGCCAGAACAGCATTCGATGGTCGATGGACGGGTAGTCGATGAACAGATTGGCGAACGGATGGCGCGGCCACATGCTGATGTACCACCACACGACGTCCCCGGCGGCCTGACGTTCCGTGTAGACGTCCTCGAACCTGTCGGTCTGAGGAATCCACGTGTCCACCGTACCGAATAGTTCCGGCAGGTCGTGCGTCGGGCCGATGGTGCATGCTCGGGGCAAGTCCGGGAACTCCTCGCGTATGCGTGCATACGCTTCTTTCAGCCTCGGATAGCCGTCGCCCGGGATCACCTCGTCGAAGCCGTACACGTACGCGCGATCAATCGATCCTTTGGCGCGCAGATGCTCGGCGACCGGCTTTACCCTCTCGATCCATTCATCGAGCCCGTCGGCGTTGAGGTAGCCGGTGGAGACCACGTTAGCCCCTCGATCCATTACGTAGTCGATGTCCTCTACCCGGGGCAGTGGGTGGTCCTCGTACTGGCATGACGGACTGATGCGTCGGCGCAGCAGGAAGTCGTAGTACTCCCGTCGGCGTTCAACGTCCATGGGTCTGCCGTAGAACTCCTCGAACTGGCTCTCGAACATCGGGAAAGCCGTCCTGAGAGTCGTTTCCACCGGCAGCGAGAAATCCCAGACGTTCAGGTCGATTGGGGCCGAGAGAGCAGGTTCGTCCTTAGGCTTCACCGTCAGATGCCCTTTGTAGCGGCCTGCCCGCGTATCTGGCGGGACCGACACCGTTATCCAGAGCGTGCGGTGCGAGCCTTCCGGAACGTCGAAGCTCTCGAGAGGCATCAGAGGATCGGGGTGGGGGCCGACGTAGTCGACCGTGTACCTCGGCCTGCGCGTCTCGACGCACGCGACGAGCGATATCTCGATGGCTGACGAGGCCAGCACCGACCTACCGGGTCCGACCAGCCTGGTCGCGGTAACGTGGCACCGTTCCATGTCGTCAGCTAGTGCGACCACGACGACTTGAGCCGAGTCGCAGCCCAGCCGTGGCGCGGCCAAGTCTACGGAATGGCTGAGGTTGTCCGGAAGCTGCCGCTCCGGGAATATCTTCTCCAGCGAGCTCGCCACCAGGGCCGCCGAAGGCTGGAGGGGATCGGGCATCGCCGCCCAGTGCGCAAGAATACCGGCCTCGCGTTCCAGGGCGGCGAGGTCGTTGTCGACTCGTTGCCACCCCCTGTCCGAATCGCGCGGGCCGGCCAGGTACGAATCGACGCGAGAGAGACGACCGGCGAGCTCGGCGGCTCGACTCGCCGGGCCGGGGGCGGTCGACCGGGCGATGCCGTCGATTCGCTGCCGTAGCTCTTCTGCACGGCGACGCATCGGCCGCAGGCCCGTCGCGAAGGGCATGGAAGCCAAGATCTGGCCGGAGTCGGCCGTAAGGTCGGCCAGGTAGTCTCCAGCGTCCTCTATCGCGTAGGTGGCGACTACCTCTCGGCGCGCGCTCTGCCGAATGTCTCGGGACTGCGGCTCGCCAACACTGCGTCCGTCGGCGGTCTTCCAGCCCACCTTCGCCGACATCGGCTTGGAGCGGCCGCTGCCGGCAGAGAAGATGGCGCGGCCTAGCCCTGCCGAGGCGTTCCCGGACTTGAGCCATCCACTGGGGCCGTTGCCCGCAAACGTCAGCTCGCCGTAGCGCTCGACCACGTCAGGTCTGCCGATCGACATAGTCGACCAAGACGCGTTGTCTTCCTGCCGTTTGACGAACATTCGGAAGATGTTGAACCCCCACGTTTCCGCGTCGTACGGGTAGTGTCTGCCTAGCAGCGCGAACGGCACGCGAGCGGCGAATGACCATCCGTCCTCGCCCGTGGATTGCACCAACTCCCCATCGTCGGTCCACCAATGGTCGGGCGCATCTGAGCCTCCGGCGTCGAAGGCCATCACCTCGTGTGGGCGCATCCGAATCCGAAACCACCTGTCACCGGTCGGATCGGGGGCGATCAGGATCTGCAACTGCTCGTGTTGCAGTGGATCTTCCGCCAGATCGCGCCGCCCGTGCGAAGGGCGCTCAAGCTGTCCGACGATGAGCAACGCTTCGCCGTCGTATGCCAGACGGAAATCGGCCCCGTCGATCGACGGCGTGCCGTCCAGATAGTTGACCAGATAGGGTATTTTGGCCATCGCACGGGCAGTGGTGGGTCTCAGCGGGAGCGGCGGCAGTGGCACGGAATCCCGCAAGGGTATCGTGATCTTGGGGCGCGCGATATCGTAGGCCTGTGGCTCTATGGGGTAGGACATCTTCGGTCCGCCGTTCGGTTGCAGGTTACGAATGACCTTTCGCCAAATGGAAGCTCTCGACACATTGGATACTAGGCCCTGACGGCCTTCGCGCCTACGGTCGCACAACTTGATGCGGCGGCTGGTGACGAACTCCGACCGCGAGAACGCGCGCAGTGGTCGGCATTTGTTGCCCGCTAACTCGCCCCTGGGGCGCCACGGGCGAAGGTGAGCAATCGCTCATTTGACAATCGTAAGCGATTGACTATCCTTATTACTAGTCCTCTTTCCCGCGCGCACCGACCTGCTGAATGGTCTGGACGCGAGACAGGTCTGCCGCGTGTGCCGCTAAGGCCGCGCAGGATGCCCCGGCCGCCACAACCGGGATGCCGCTGTTGGTCGATGAAACGACGTGTCGCAGGGCTGGAACGCTTTCCCGAGCGTGCCCACTGCGAAGACCGGACGGAACTCCCATGAAACGCACAATCCGCTTCCCCGCCATGCTCCTCTTGTCGTGTCTCGCACTTCTGCCCGAGGCAGCCTCGGCTACGAACGTCTCCGGCAACATCGCCACTACTACGTGGACCGCCGCGGCCAGCCCGTACCGTGTCGTCGGCGCGGTAGACGTGCCCTCTGGCAACACGCTCACGATTGAGCCGGGCGTCGACGTCTTGTTCGACGCGGACGTGCAGTTCATCGTGGAAGGCGCCCTGCATGCCGTCGGCACGCAGGCGGACTCCATTCGCTTCATCAAGGGCGCCGCGGCCGAGTGGGGCGGACTGCGTATCATCGGCGCCGACACGAACACGATCCACTATGCGCGCATCAGCGATGGGCATGCGCAAGGGGTGGCGCCGCACTTCTACGGTGGCGGCATCTATCTGTCGGTCGCGCGTCTCGGAATGCACGGCGTCGTCGTCAGCGGCAACACCGCCTCCGAGGCAGGCGGCGGGTTATTCATGGCCGACGGCTCCAACACTGCGCTGGAGAACTGCACCGTCAGCGGCAACGCGGCTACAAATGGCAGCGGCGGCGGCATGTACGGCTACAGCAACGCAACGTCGGCGCTCACGAATTGCACGATCAGCGGCAACACCGCAGGGGCCGGCAGCAACGGGGGCGGACTGTGCAACAACAACGCCACGTCGACGTTCAAGAATTGCACGTTCAGCGGCAATACGGCTGCATCCGGCGGCGCGATCTACAGCACCACGAATGCCACTGCGACGCTGGCCGACTGCATCGCGTGGGGCGATAGCCAGCCGGAGATCACGGTTGTTACCGGCACCGTCACCGCCACCTACTCCGACGTCCAAGGCGGCTGGACCGGCACCGGCAACATCAACGCCGACCCGCTGTTTGTGAACACCGCAGCCGGCGACTATGGCCTGCAGGAGGGCTCGCCGTGCATCGACACCGGCGATCCAGCGAGTCCTAACGACCCCGATGGTTCGCCGGCGGATATGGGCGCCATCTACCACGACCAGCGCACCGCCGTCGACGACTACACCTCCACCGCCGAGGATGCGGCGGCGTCCGTCGACGTGCTGATCAATGACAAGTACGTCACGGCAATCACGAGCTTCACTCAGCCTACTGATGGCTCGGTCGCCCAGAACGGCGACAACTTGGTCTACACGCCAGACGCCAACTTCAAGGGCGGCGACTCGTTCACCTACACCGTTGACAACGCCTTGACGGCTACCGTGAACGTGGCCGTGGCTCGGCAGAACCAAGTGGTTGACACCATAGCGCTCAATCCCGAGGCCGACGCCAAGATCGGCTCGTCTCAGCCCACGACCAACTTCGGCACGGCGACCGACGTCATCGTCGATCGAACCAGCTACGAGACGTACCTGCGGTTCGACCTCTCAACGGTGCCGTCCCAGTACGAGGTGGTGGAGACCCGACTCAAGATGATCGCCTATACCGGCTTCGCCTACGGTGGCAACGGCACGGTCTACAGCTACCTGGTGCCGGACGACGGCTGGCTGGAGACGGCCATCACCTGGAACACGAAGCCGGCCTACACAGGCAGCGCCCTGGGGTCGTGGTGGCTGTGGTATGACGGCGGCACCTGGAACCAGACGGGCCAATTCGCCACGCAGGCGCTTCGGGACCGGGTGTTGGTGGAGCGGGACGGCGACGGCAAGATCTCTCTGCGCCAGTACTGCCCAGGCTACCGGACGAACTACCGCTCGCGGGAGTACGGCAACGCCGCAGAGCGACCCGAACTGATTGTCTCCTACCTCGGTCCGTCGGCCCAGACCAACTACCCGCCCATGGCTTCCGCCGACTCGGCGTCGCTGCTCAACGGCGCCCTGGTCAACGTACCCGTGCTGAGCAACGACGACGATTCGGACGGGCATGGCCTCACCGTCACGCAAATCACCGGGCCCGCCTTCGGCTCGGCGGTGATAGTCGGCGGGGCATCCATCGACTACACCGCGCCGCTGGCACTCGGCGGGATGGACTCGCTCGTTTACACGATCAACGACGGCAACGGAGGGCTGGACTCCACTGTCGTGAAGCTCGACGTGTCGCTGCAGGGCGATGTCTCAGGGACGTGGTCCAAGGCCAACAGCCCGTTTCACGTGGCCTCGCCTCTCACAGTGCCCACCGGCCAAACGCTCGCCATCGAGCCGGGCGTGGACGTGCTGTTCGACGCCGACGTTCAGTTCGTGGTG
>CAZSJP010000187.1:5665-7827 GCA_964606675.1 uncultured bacterium | reverse complement strand
GCCAGAATCGCCTGAACCCCGAGAAGGTATGGCTCAAGGAGCGCGTAACCTCGGGCAGATTGGGTGCGCTCGATCGCATCGACTGGGATGTCGACTGGTTCCGGTCGGCCGAGTATTACGCGTCCGGGCCATGGCGCGGACGCGATGCGACGGGCCGGGGTGGGGTGCTCACCAACCAGGCGTACCACACGCTCGACCTCGCAATGTGGCTCGCCGACTCGCATGTTACCGAGGTGTGCGCTGCAAGCTCAATCGACCTCGATCTGCATCCAGAGAACGACGTGCCCGATCGCACAGAAGGCGACCTGACGTTTGCCAACGGCGTGACAACGCACTTCCTTGCCACTGTGTGCGGCAACCCGAAGGACATCATCGCGGTTGAGGTCGTTGGGTCCGAGAACGGGGCGGCAACGCGTGTCGTCGTCGATGGCACAGCGATAATACAGCAGAACATAGACGCGGTAACACCTGTGTTCGAGACCGACGGGCCGGCGCTCGGCAAAGCGTGCTACGGGTCGAGCCACCAGGAGAACATCGCCCGTTCCTACGAAGCGTTCATGGATGGAAGCGCGGTGCCGGTGGATGCAGCGACAGGCATACGAGTCCTGCGCGTCATCGATGCGATTCTGTCGAGCGACGGGAAGCCGGTCGCCATCTCTCAGGACTAGAGCGGCGGCGGCCTTGGGGTAGTCGGCTCGATCCTTGGTCTGGCAAGCCAGCTTGGACGTTCCTCGCCGCTCGGCATACGGGCAGCGCTATCTGTGTGCTTCAGCCGGCCGTTTGGCGGGGGGCGCGCAATGTGGCGATATCTGGTTCTTCTCGCGATCGGCCTGGCCGTGCATGCCCGGAGCAGCGCTGTGGAAACCAAGTTCCTGCCGCCACTCGATGGTGACGATGCCCCGCTGGCGTTCGCCCTCGGTCGGCTCAGCGAAGCTGCTGCCAACGTCGACCGGGCAACCGGGGTCCGTGTGGCGACACGAGAGAGAGCAGGATTGCCGTCGGCGATCCGCGACGACCTTCCCACCACGCCCGAGTCCTTCCGTATCGTCAAGCTCGATGATGAAGACGCGACGTACGTCGTCGGCGCCGACCCGCGTGGCGCTGTCTACGGCATGTTGTGGCTGGCGGATCGCTTACGTGTCGAAGGCGGAAGTGCGCTGGACCGCGACGAGGTCCGTGCGCCGGTGTTCCGGTCGCGGCATTTGCTCGATGCCGGCTCGAATCAGCCGCCGCCCGATGGGGGCATCGACGACCTGCTTGCGTTTCACCTCGGATGGACCTGTAACGAGCGGCAGACGGGGAGCTTTTTCGGGCAGGCCTATCTCGACGAAATCGACCCCGCTCTGGCCGACAACGTCGGGTCCTACCGTGCGCGCGTCGACGTCAACCGCGAGGCTTATCGTGGCGAACTGACTTCGATCCGCTCGTGGCTGATGGACCCTGTGGCCAACTGCGGACCATTTAACGATCTGGCCGCCATCGAGACCCGCATGATAGCCCTGTACGGCGACGAGGTCAGCGAGGACGGGGTCGCGCTATCGCAGGCGCTCGACAAGCCGTGGAGCGTGTGGAAAGCGCTGATGGGGCAGTTCCTCGAGGAGTTCCCCGAAGTCGCTTCCGTGCGGTCCTCCATGGGCGACTTCTCCGAACATCGGCAGATATGGCGGCCGCACGGGCCGAAATCGGAGGCGCTCGGCCCCGCCGGCGGCATGCGGAGGTTCGTCGAATCGGCGCGCGAAGTCGTCGTGCGCGAACATGGCCGCAAGCTCGTCGTGTCCGCGTGGGGCAATCCGCCGGAGATATATCCTCCCAATGAGCCGGTCTCGGTGCGCAAGATATTCAGAGACGTATCGAAGGATGACGCGATCACGCTCCTCCTGAACGAATGCGTACACGATTTCTATCTCGTCTCCCCTTTCAACAGCTGCTTCGGCGTAACCGACTGCGACAAGGGCGTCATGTTCCAGATGCAGCGCGAGTATCAGGGGATGGGACACATTCCGGTGTATATCGGCCCGCGCCTGCATGAGCGGATGTCGGCAATCGCCGCGCTTGGTGAGACCGATATCGCCTCGGCTCGCATGTGGTGGAGCAAGAACCTGTTCGGCGACGAAGTGTGCTGGACGTGGTGGAATCTCTATGCGTGGATGCGGGCATGCTGG
>CAZSJP010000187.1:0-5655 GCA_964606675.1 uncultured bacterium | reverse complement strand
AAGCGTCGGGGGCGACCCCCTACACGTCTGGACCTGGGAGCCGGACGGCGATCCGTGGGTGTGGGCGAGGGACTACAGCACGATCCGATACGGCCGCCACGGGGCCGACCTTCTCGCCGATGCGCTGATGATGACCGAGGAATTGGGCACCAGAGCGTTCAGCATGCCCGGCTGGACCGGCGCCAAGCGCGACGCATATGCTATCACCCACCGGTGCGTTTTCGTGGATGGCCGCCATTACTGGCGTGTCACGCCGGACCCTCACGGCGAGGCATATCGCGAGAACCACGTCGCCGGCCAGGTGCCCCTCTTGTTGGTGCGAATCGAGGAGACGCGCGACCTGAACGATAGGGTCCTGGCCTCCGCGCGCCTGGCGACCGAGGCGATGGCCGACAGCTCCGACGCCCGCGAGGTGATCGATAGCTTCGCCCATCTCCATGCCGTGGTTCGGATCCTCACGTCGTACCAGGAAGCGCTCCTGCTATGGCACTACAAAGACGAACCGCGCCTCGGCCCCGTGGCGGCTGCCGCAGTCCGTGTCCGCTGCGCTCGGAATGCGCGCGCGGCGTTGGACGGGTTCGTCGCGTATCGGGCAACGTACGACCTCTACCGCGACGGCGGCATGGTACCGCTTCTGCGATCGTACTTGGCCGAACTCCGGGCCGACGTGCCGGCCGAGATAGAGCCATCGCCGACGTTCGCGCTGTCGTCGGTCGCGGCGTTGCCGATAGACGGCTCGTTGGGGGGCGGCTGGCCGGAACCGTGTGTGACGCTCGGGCCGGGCAATGACCCGGACGACGCGCAACGCGGAGACTATGACGCGTGGGGCGGGTCGGCAGACGAGCGCTACGCGTGCGCCTTTCGCATGGCAGCGGGCCCCGACGCGCTCTATGTGTCAGTCGACGTCCGCGACGATGGTCCGCCAGTACCTCCGCGTGCGGGCCGCGTCTACCATAGCGACTCGATCGGTTTGGCGTTCGACACCGACGACGACGGCATAGACGACGCGCTATACTACCTCGTCGCCGATGCGAACGGTCGGGCCCGGTTGCTTCAGGTGATGCGTGACAAGGTGCAGCGTTCCCTCAACTACGAGGACTACCTGGACCTCGGGAGCGACCGTGCCGAAGCGGCGCTGGTGCCCACCGATGACGGCTATCGTTGGCAGGCGAGCATATCGTGGGACATGCTGCGCCCGTTCCGGCCGGAGTCGGGGAGCAGGCTCGGCGTCGAGTTCCTTGCGAACAACGCCGACGCGGCATCCGGCCGCGCGCGCCTGCGGCTAAAGTACCCGAAGACGCCGGTATGGCGCGATCCTCCCCCGGCGACGTTCTCATATGGGGTCGTGGGCAGCGAGGCGCTCGACCTGCCCGGGGCCCGCGGGCCGGCGTCGTCGCCATGAGCGCCCGCGTCACAGACGGCCCGGCATACGGCGCCTTCGCGGCGGTGTACGCAGCCCATTGGGAAGACTACGCCAGGCTCATGCTGGAGTGGTTTCCGGAACTGACGGAGCATTTCGGGCTAGACGCGGATTCGGTCGTCGATCTTGCTTGCGGCACCGGGTACTTCGCCACGGGCCTGGCGCGATCGGGAGTCGGCGTCGTCGGAATCGACGGCTCGGAGGCGATGCTGGCCATTGCGCGGCGGCGTGCGCGTCGAGCCGGCGTGTCCGTGAAGTGGTCCGTTCAGGACATGCGCGACGCCGAGTGGAGCACTCCGGCCGACGTAGTCACCTGCTGGTTCGACAGCCTCAACTACCTGATGCACGAGGACGGCCTCGGGCGAACGTTCGAGCGTGTGTTCGCCATGCTGCGGTCCGGTGGCGCGTTCCTTTTCGACGTCAACACCATCGACGGGCTGAGGAAGCACTCGGCCCCAAGCTGCGCGATTCTCGTCGACACGCCGTCGTGCTTCGTTGTATCGGACTCGGAGTACGACGTTCCGGCGGACACGAGCAGGCTGATCGTGCACGGGTTCGTCCGCGGCCGCAGGGGGTTCAGACGGTTCCGAGAGGAGCATCTACAACGTGGGTACCGACTCGAAGCAGTGAGCGAATTGCTGGAGCGAGCGGGGTTCTCGTCCGTCGAGCTGTTCCGTCGCACCGGGTACATTCCGGCGGACGAGGGGTCTTCGCGTGCGTACGGGATCGCCCGCAAGCCATAGCCGGGCAATCCTTCCCGGCCCTGTTGGTCCAATGGCGGCGCGGACTGCGAACGGCTACGACGTGGGCGAGTCCGCCATCTGCATCGCCGCTGCCCGGCCGCTTCGCCTCCTGGACCTCGGGCGCACCAGCGATAGCGCGCGCGGTGTTCGTTCCCGGACACGGTGTCGCACGACGGGAGACTCGTCTGCGACATTCGCGAGCACGTCTGCCGGCACCCGTATGAGCCTCGTGTCCTCCGTTGCTTCGGCGCTATCGGGCGGCGGGCTGTCCGGCCCTTCCGCAAGGAGCGTGCTGACGATGCCATGTGGACCGGTTTCGTTCTGTTCACCGTTGCGAAGATTGGTGATCACTGCTCCCTCGGCAACGACGAAGCAATCGTCAGGCTCTCCGGCGTCGATGAACCGTTCCCCTGCCGACAGAAAGACCTCTTCCACGTGAAGGCTCAGCCGATTGAGCTGCCCCGCTGAGAGTCCGATGAACAATGCGGCTCGCTGCAGTGCGGGGCGAACGCCCCAGATCTTGAGGAGCTGATCGCGGACGCGGTCATGAAGCAATTCGCGGAACAGGTCGGCCGGCACGGCGATCAGACGAACGGTCGACTCTGCGACTACGTCGGCGTTACGGGTCTCGGAGCCTTCGATGAACGCACGTTCGCCGAAGAAGTCGCCGGCCAGCAGCCTCGCAACCCGGTCGCCATCCACGACGACGTTGCATATGCCGAGGCTGATGATGTAGGCACAGGTCATGTCGTGGTCGCCCTGCGCAATCAGAACGGTGTTGCGCGGGACGACTCGTGCGGGGCTTTCAGCGAAGAGCCTGTCGCGCCACGCGGGGTCCGCCTCCCACTGCGACAACACGTTAGATATCGCCGCAAGGTCCGCATCGTCTGAATGTCCTGCGTCGAGAACCAGTTCATTCCCCGGACGCAGCACCGTCATCATGGAGTCGCCCGGCGGCGTCATGCTGCGATGCGAGAGAAACAGGCGGCTTCTGCCTCGTTGGAGGAAGTCCTTCGGGTACCCATGTATGAGTGCCTCGCCCGCGTCGGCCACGAGGTAGCCCTTGGCGTTGACCACCCGTTCGAGCAGCATCTTCTTGCGATCTTCCGTGAGCGCTCCCTCGCGCACCATGCGATCCATGTAATCCGCGCCGGCGCAATCGCCACTCAGGGTGATCGTGCTAGCCCCTCGCTTGATGGTCATGCCTATCGCGGGTACCGAATGGCAAGTATAGAAGGCGTTCAAGGATGCACCGAAGAAGTCCAGATCGTCGCCCGTCGGCAGAGGCTCGAAGTCGAAATCGCCGGCCACGTCCTCGATAGTACGGTCCATCACCGCGGCCAGCTTGATCTTGATCGACTCCCATATCTCTGGTGTGGTCCAGAGCTTGGCGCGCCTTGCGGCGAGTGCGAATGCGGGAAGCCCACCTGTGTGGTCTTCGTGGATGTGCGTTATGATGATCCCGTCGAGGCTCTCAGGCGCGAACCCGTGCGCTTCCAGGAGCCGGTAGGCGTAGGGCGCGCAATCTACGAGCACGTGATGCTCGTTGATGCCCAGCAGAAATGACGTTGACGGCCCGGACTGGTCGAACCCCTCGTAGCTGCCCAGCGACAGAAACGAGAGATTGTGCGGCACGCCCGCCATGCCGGCAGACACCTGCCATACCGGCGGCTGATCTCCGTCGTACCGGAGCCTCGCCGTGCCCACCTCCTGCCCGCGTCGCACCTGAAACAGGCGGTCGTTGACGCGCTGAATCTGCGTGTCGTCATCCAGGTACGCGACGTCGTTGTGCCACACGATCAACTCGATATAATCCGAGAGCGGTATGATCGCGCCGTCTGCATCTTTGAGCGCGAAGTATGCGCCCTCGGTTTCTAGAAACGCCCGCACCTCGGGGCTGGGCCCGATTCGATCGAGAATCGCCCGGTCGCATCCGAGGTAGCTGATCGCCAGAATCTCTTCCACGCGCTGGAGCTGCTCGGCGGTGCCCACAAACCGCAGCTTGTCTCGCACGCATTTGCCGGCGAAATCGAAGTTTTCCTGCCTGAATACGAATCCGTAGAACAGGAACTCCGGCGCCAACTGCGGCACGTCTCGGTGCATGGTCTCACTGGGAAGCACAACAGTGGTGGGATAGTCCCAGCCTTCCCCGGCGATCCATTTGTTGATCTCGGAGAAGCAGCCGAACAGGATGCCGCCGTGATCGTCGTCACCCGGCAGATACGCTGCTCCGCAAGCGGGACTCAGTGGTATGACGTTCATTCCGTGGGCCCTCCCGTCAACTGGAATGCCGACGCAAAGGCACTTACACGATCCGACGTGCGCATCTTGGCCCCCCCGGGCGAAACTGCTGCAACCGCAGCGTTCTTGCATGCGTTATGCGCGTAACTGAACACTACCTTGAAACATACGTCGATTACCGCGATCTGGCAAGTACGCAGATGTGTTGGTGCCGACGGGCACGGGTCGTTCGTGCGCGTTCCGAGGCGTAGGGATTGCTTGGTGCCGAGGCCCCTGTTCGGCTGTTGGCGCCGCGACCGTGCAGTGTGGTGGGGTCTCAGAATATGATCAGGGCGATTGCGACAGTCAGCAGACTCGACCTGAGATTCATACCCCACTCGCGCTTGCTGAACGCGTTGAACTGGGCGAAGGTCGCCCGGACATCCACGCCGATGGCGCTGTTGATCTCAAGCACCTGGCCCAATCCGACGTAGTATCCGAGCACTGTGTCGTTGCTGATCGTTCGACTGCCGTGGTTGAACTCGATGCTCGGGGAGTAGGACGCCAATCCTCCCCGGATGTACGGCGTGCTGTTGGTGAGTATGCGTTCCATGTGTACGCGGATGCCGCCTTCGAATCCAACCAGGCTGTAGCTGGTGATGTACTCGGGATCCGAGCCTTCCACCGGCGCCGCCTCGTGGTTCAGGCTGAACGCGTTGTAACGCAAAGCCCCTTCGAAATCGATCCATTTCGCCGATTCCCACCCGAACTGCGCCTCCACGCCGTAGCCCATCGCAAGGCCGTTCAGAGTGTCGGATACCGGCCCTTCGGTCGTCGACCCGTGCGTGACGATCCGGGCCGCGCCTCCGAAAGCTGGCCCGGCGCCGAACCCGACGTACGTCGTTGCCGTCGCCTTGCCGGCTGCAAACGCTACAATCGCTACGATGGCGAGGCGAATCACGGTTCTTGCCACGTGCTACTCCCAATCGCTCAGCATGGAATGCCGTTCTGAAGATCGACCCGCCCGTCGGTCGGTCGATGGTTTGGATGTCCGAACCGTCGCTCACGTTCCGGCCGGCCATTCGTTACGATGACCCGCTCGCTACGACAGGACGATAGTCGGCTCGCCGGCCTTGACGGCCAGTCGTCCGTCCGCGATCGCCTGGATGACTTCCGCGAACAGGGCATGCTCCTGCTCGAGGACGCGCGCCTGCAACGTCTCGGGCGTGTCATCCGGGGCGACGGGCACCCTTCGTTGGGCAACTGGCGGAC
>CAZSJP010000186.1:967-7828 GCA_964606675.1 uncultured bacterium | reverse complement strand
GTTCGGCCTCACCGACAAGCTCGACCGAAGCGATCCCTGGTTCGCGGAGAAGAAACTCATAGCCGTACAACGTTTCTGCGGATTCGACTACGTGGCTCTCGGGCTGCAAGATCTGCCGATGCCGGATTGTTCTACCTCTATCGAGGACACGGCCCAACTGGCCAGAGCCGGTGGGCGCCATTTCATAGACGAACACAGGGGGCCGATCACGAACTGGGAGCAGTTCGAGAAGTACCCGTGGCCGGACCCGCACACACCGTCGGCGACACGGCAACTGGAGTGGTATGAGAAGCACCTCCCGGACGATATGTGCGTGATCGGTTTCACTGGGTCGCTCGCGGAGCATCTGACGTGGAATATGGGTTACGAGATGCTCTGCTTCGCGCTGTACGAACAGCGGGACCTCATTCGCGCCATAGCCGACAAGCTGACGGAGTTCTACACGGTTGTCACGCGTCGTATGCTGGAGTTCCATCGCGTGAAGGTCATCTGGGGCAGCGACGACATGGGCTTCAGGAGCGGCACGCTGATCTCGCCCGACGACACGCGAGCGTTCGCGCTTGCCGGACACAAGACTCTGGCCGAGCTGGCGCACAACGCGGGGCGGCCGTATTTCCTGCATTCGTGCGGCGATCTTTCGGAGATAATGCTGGACCTCATCGAAGACGTCAAGATAGACGCGAAACACAGCTTCGAGGACACCATCGAGGACGTTCGCATCACCAGACACACGTATGGTCGGTACATCGGCCTTCTGGGCGGGATCGATCTCGATTTCCTCTGCCGCAGCGATGAGGCCGCGATTCGGCAGCGAGTGCGGGACACGCTGGACGTCTGCCAATCCGGCGGCGGCTATTGCCTCGGAACAGGCAACAGCGTGACGAATTACGTGCCACTGGAGAACTATCTGACGATGGTGGACGAGGGGATGCGCTACGGCGCATAACATCCAACCGAGTGGGAGGGCATGGCATGGAACGCGTAGGACTGATCGGTGTCGGGAACATCGGAAAGCACTACTCCACCAAGCTCACGGAAGCCAGGTACCCGCTGACAGCATTCGACCTCGACCGTGCGAAGATGCAGTATGCCGTCGACCTCGGGGCCGTCGGCGCAGACACGCCGGCGGACGTCGCAGCGGCATCGGACATCGTAGTGCTATCTCTCCCGGGCAGCAAGCCGGTGGACGAAGTGATGAATGCCATGCTGCCGGCGTTGAGGCCGGGGCAGCTTGTGATCGACACCGGCACGTCGCGACGCGAGACCGACGTCGAGTGGGCCGCAGCGTGCGAGCCGAAGGGCGTAGGGTTCATGGACGCGCCGATCACCTGGCGTAAGGGCGGCCTGACGATCATGGCGGGTGGCACCGAAGCACAGTTCGAGCAGGGGCGCGGCGTGCTGGAGGTGATCGGTCACCGGGTCAGGCATGTCGGCCCGACAGGTTCGGGGCAACTGCTCAAGTACGTGAATCAGATGATTCTGGCGGGTCAGCTTGCCGTGTGGTGCGAGTCGGTGGAGTTCGCCAAGTCGTGCGATCTGGACCCAAAGCTGATCGCCGAGCATCTGGAGTTCGATGTGCCAGAGACGCTGTTCGGCGACGATTTCAGCGGATCGGGGACGCTGAAGCTGCACTACAAAGACCTCGGGTACATCCTCGAAGCGGCGCACGAGACCGGCGCGCACGTGCCGGTTGCGAACGTTGCGCACGAGGCGTTCAAGTACGCTGACCTGACGGGCGATCCGCTGTGGGGCCAGCCTGGGATCGCGACGTATTGGAGGATGTTGATGCGTGGGGAGGGGGTGTAGATGTGCAACGAGCCGAGCAATAGAAGCGCGCAGATCATCAGGGCAGAGGAGATACAGCGCCAGATACAGAGCGGGGAAGAGGTCTTCTACGAGAACACGGATATTGAGGCCTGGGGCACTGACATATCGGATGACCAGGACTTGGCTGCGCCAGTCTGTCTGAAGCACTGTACAGTGCGCGGTGGCGAGCACTCTCTCCCGGGATGCATCGTGCAACCGGATACGGCCGTCACGTTCATCCGGGGTGTGTCGGAGAGCAAGCTTGCCAGTATCAAGGGAGTGCAGATAGAGGAAGCACTGGATAGCGGGGATTCCATCGCACTGGTGAACGTGACAGTGATCGGGAGCGTTCACAGATGGAATTCCAGGCAACCCATCCAGGCAGGTGCCTTCATTCTGGAGAACTGCTCGCTCCGAGAGCCCAGTCGCGCGCTGTTGGATTCTATGCATATTGCCGAAGTGGACTTCACCGGCCCCGTGTGTTTGGATGGAGTCAGGAGTGAGGGCGGTATAAGTATGGTAAACAACACGTTCCGCTGCTCGTTCGATCTGAAGGCATATCCAAGCAGCGATCCAGAAGCGACACATTCCAGCATCCCCTCGCGGATTGAACGCCGCGTGAAGATCGCCCAATCCGTGTTCCATAGCGATGCAGAACTAGACTCAGTAGGCTTTCGACAAGGTCTTGAGATACGCGACTGCGAGTTCCGAGGAAAGCTCGTCTTCTTCGGCAGCAGCTCTGGTCGCCAACTCAGTTTCCAGGGAAACGACTTCCTCAAGGAAGCTAGCTTCAAGGGCCAGTGCGATGTGCAGGGAAATTGGGTATTCGACGGAAGCCGGTTCCGCAGAGGTGCGTCGTTTGAGGAGGGGGTACTCCAAAGCGATGTATCTCTAGAGGACTGCACGATCGCTGGCAGGTTCGAACTCCCGCGGAGGCACTGGACCACACGCTCGTGGGTACATCGACTCCTCAAGTGGAACGACGGACTGCCTTCGGCCTGCCAGACGAGTGTCTCGGGCACCAATGTCAGCGATTGCAGCAACCTGCTATTCCGCCGATGGGTGCAGGACACAAACTACGTTGAGCAGTTCCGAAAGCGACACGCCATCACCCACGGCATATGGTTCGTCATGGCGGATTGTGGCCGGTCCGCTTGGCCGTGGCTGTTCTGGGTCACGCTGATAGTGGCTTCCTTTGCATGTGTCTACTACCACCAAGGCCACGGGCTCTTCCCAGAGTCTGGCCCAGCACGCCTGGGGCGTGCGCTGCTGTACAGTGTCAGCACAATGACATCATCCGGTTCCGATGCCCTATCGCCACACTCCCTGTGGGAGAGCATCGCAGTCCAGATCCAACATGTGTTCGGATACATCATGCTTGGTGGGTTGATATCGATATTCGCGGAGAAGATGATTCGGAAGAGTTGAGGCGGGGCGGAGGTACAGGCGGCCCACAGGGGCACGGCGCGCCGTGCCCCTACAAGTCGCTGTAAGCCGCTCTAGTTTCGGCACTCGCGCCACGGCATGGTCCGTAGGGACATCGCGTGCCGTGTCCGGGCAGGTAGGTATACCCACGCACGCGAGGTGAACGACGCAAGCGTCGTCCCTACAAGTCGTTGTGACGGCGTGTGTTCCGGAATCTGCGCCCCAAGATGGACCGTAGGGACATGGCGTGCCATGTCCAGGCAGGTAGGAATACCACGCACGCAAGTTGGACGACGCAAGAGTCGACCCTACACCCGTGTTGTGGGCATCCGCACCTGCGAGGTCGGCCGCTGACTGCCCTTGCCCTGCCCTACCCCCACGTCTCCCAGTGCATCACTTCGTCGAGCGGGCGCTTCTCTTTCTGCTGGACCGGCGCGGCGGGGTATCCGAGCGCCACGAGAGAGACGAGCTTGTGGCTCGCGGGCACGCCCAATAGCTCGCGGACGGGTTCGGCGTGGTCCTTCTTGTCGCCGGCAACCCAACACGAGCCGATGCCATGCGCCCAGGCGGCCAGCAGGATGTTCTGTGTCGCCGCCGAGCAGTCCTCGACGTAGTACGTCGTGTCGGCGCTGAAGACGGCGATGCACGCCGGTCCGTCGGCGATGAACTTGCCGCTTGCAGCCAGGCCCGCGAGTTTGCCGCGCGTCTCCGCGTCGGTGACGACGACGAACTCCCACGGCTGCTCGCCCCTGCCGGTGGCGGCCAGCCGCCCGCAATCGACGATGTCTTCGAGCGTCTCGCGCGCAATCGGTCTGCCGTTGAACGCGCGCACGCTCCGGCGTGTCTTCAGTACTTCGATGGCATCCATGTCGTTTCCTTTCAGGGCGTCGCTCCTTCAGAGCGCCGCTATCGATATGATCCGGTCGTCGAACGTCGCCTCGACGCGCTGACCCGGTTCGACGACCAGGAAGTCGTCGCTGTTCCACGGGCCGTCGAGCAGGCGCTGGAACAGGCCGAGGTCGCCCTCGCGCTCGCCGTAGTCCCAGTCGTTGTTAGTGCATATCTCGTGCACGCGGTCGCGGTACTGATCCTCGGCGACGAACGGGAAGCTGATGTAGGTGCCGTACGAGTAGTTCTTCACCCAGCCGTGCGCCATATCCCAGAGATACTTCGCGTTGTCCTCGCCGTAGCGCGCCACCATGTCCTCGTAGCTGCCTTCTACGCCGATGCTCGACGAGGCCGAGCCGCCGGCTCCGGCGCTTCCGCCGGCGCCGCTCTGGCCGGTCTCGTGCATTGGAGCCACCTGATGCGCCCCGAGCCAACCCGAGGTGTAGTAGTAGCTGCCCGGGTACTCGGAGAACTCGCGCATGTAGCGTTCCTTCGAGCCGAAGAACCACGTGATGCAGTCGTGCGCTCGGGCGATTACGAGCGGCTTGCTGCGCGCTTCGATGCCCGCGATGATGTTGTTGCAGAGGGCATACCCGAGCAGGATCGCGTCGAAGTCGGTCTCCTCTGCTGCGTCGATTCGCTCCTGTATCTTGCACAACCCCGTCGGCACGTCGCTGTGGTAGCCCTGAGGCAGATACTCGGGCACGACCTGGTTCTCGGCCCGCGCGACGGCCCATGAAAGCTCGCGGGTCGCGATCTCGCAGGCGATAAGTTTGAGATACATAGTCGTCCTTCTCGAATGCTCAGAACGCTCGGGTTGCCGTCATATCATCCGCGTCAGCGCGCCGTAGACTTCCGGGCGGCGCATCCTGAGCGGATGGTTGCTCCGATTGCGGGCGTCGTGGAGGAGTTCGGGGTCAAGCTCGACCGATATCCACAGGTCTTCGAGCACCGGCTCGCCGGCAACCATCACTTCTCCCTTGGGGTCGAGGACGTACGTGCCGCCGCTGTGCGTGCTGTGGCCGTTATAGCCATACTGATTGCCGAAGACCGCGTATGCGCCGTTGGCCTCGGTGAATACCGAATTGCTCTTCGTGTCGCCGATCTGCCGAGCGATGATGTCGCGCTGCTCTTCGATCGACACCTCGACGCCTCGGCCCGAGCGCGCGGCGTGCGGCATGAGAATCACCTCCGCGCCATCGAGCGCGAGCGCTCGCCACGCCTCGAAGAATACCACGTCATAGCATATCAGCGTGCCGATTCGGCAGAACCCGACGTCGTACACATGCAGGCTGCGCCCCATCCTGAAGTACAGGTACTCGTCGCCGGAAGCATGCACCTTGTGCTGAACGCCGATCATGCCGTCCGGCCCCACCAGCGCTTGCGCGTTGTAGAACGACCCGTGGGCGATCTCGCAGAAACCGTACGATATGACGATGCCGAGGTCCTTTGCAAGCTCAATCATCGTGCCGGCTATGCGACCGGACGCCGGTTCGGCCAGCGCGGTGGCTTCCGAGTCGCCGAAGTGCGCCGTCACCGAAAGCTCGGGGAACATCACGAGCGCACAACCGTCCGCCGCCGCTTCACGCGCGAAGCGATCGTGAATGGCGAGGTTGCCCTCAAGATCGCCGCGCATCGCGTTCATCTGAACTGTCGCGACTTTGAACTTATCCATGTCACACCTTCCTTGAGCGTGCAACGCTTCGCGTTGCTGCACGTTGCACGGTCTAGCGCACCAAGAGCATCCGTCGCACCCGGGCGCCGTCGTCGGTCGCGAGCCGATACAGATAGACGCCGCTGGCGGTGCTACGGCCCAGGAAATCGCGACCGTCCCAAACCGCAGTATGCGCACCGGCGCCGAACGTGCCGTCGACGAGCGTCCGGACAAGCTGGCCCGTCGCGGAGTGTACTGAGAGTTCGACCCTGGACGAACGCCCGAGACCGAATCGGATGGCCGTTGACGAGTTGAAGGGGTTGGGCGCAGAGTGGTCCAGCCCCGGCCCCGCGGGCGCCGCGCCCCGAATGCCCACCCCGCCCTGCCGACGGATCTCGACGTGCATCACGACGTTGCTTTCTGTGTAGTCGTTGCCGGGATACGCGAAGTTGACGCCTGCGACGGCCGTCGTCTGGTACTCGCTCCGCTCGGGGAACACGGCGAATACCCGGTTGTATCCCTCGTTGTTGTGGATGTCATACGTGCGCAGCGAGTCGAGCGATAGGCGGCCGTCGATGCGGCTCTTTTCGACGAACCTGAGCTTCAGCCCCGTCGGCGTCGACATGATCAGGTACAGCCTACCGTCGGGCGCGTCGATGAAACGCGTGCCTCGGTAGATCGTCGACGCGAGCGTTTCGGCCGAGTCCGGCCAGCCCCCGCCCACGGGCTTGTGGTAGTAGGTCACCTTGCCGCCCTTGCCGTTGCCCAAAACGTGCACGTCGCCGTCGTTGACGTACACGTCGCACGCGGTGTAGTTGTCGCCCGGCAGCGTCCGGAAGTCGGACAACTGCTGTCCGACGAGCAGCTTGCCGACGCCCAGCTCGTACGTCCAGTTCGGGGCGAGGCCGCCGATGGCCTCGCCTGCGGCATAGAGCGTCGTGTCGTCCGCGAACGCCACCACGACGTAGGAGAAGTCGTTGTGTCCCGGCACGGGAGAGGATATCGTCGGCTGCCACGAAGCCCCGTCGCGACACGCGTAGTACCATGTCGCAGGCCCGCCCCCATCGACGACGTTGGTCTACCATACG
>CAZSJP010000186.1:0-957 GCA_964606675.1 uncultured bacterium | reverse complement strand
ACCTCCGACGGCAGGCCGGGGCGCACCTTGCCCCGCGGGACGGGGTTGGGCTCGTAGCAGGCCACGGTGCCCCGGCGGTAGCGGGGTAGCCAGGGGCCATCGTGCCAGGCCTGCCGGCCGAGCGAGAACGCCGGCCCGCCGCCATCGACGACGTTGCTCCACCAAACTATCCGGACACCGGCAGGCGAGACGGCAGCCCCGATGTAGTTCGTGTTGGACGAGATCGACCTCAGCCGGGCCGAGCGCGCGGCCAGCGTGCGCGTGTCGAACGTGTTCTCGATGATAGACGGTCCCTCGACGTTAATCCCGTAGGTGTAGATCGTGTCGCCAACCGCGAGCGACGCGGTGTTCTGCTGTATCTTGCCCCTGTTGGCGAGCCGCGCCTTCAGAGCCCAGCCGGAACCGGATTCCAGCTTGTAGTACCTTGTCTCCGCTGTCTCGTACACGTCGCTCCCCGAGTCGTCCACGAACCAGAGGCCCTGGGAGCGGGTCCTGACGAGGTGGCCGAGGTGGTGGCCCCAGTGTCCCGACATCATCCCGGGCGCGAGGCTGTCGAAGCGGTGTTCGGTCGTGATCTGTAGCTCGCGGTAGTACATGCTGTCGGGCAGCGGAAACGAATCGGCGGCGTCAACACCGGCCGCGCACGCGGCAAGCAGCAGAGCTATGACGGGAGATCGGGGCACTGTAGGCCTCCATGGCGATGGGTCTCAACAAAAGAAGCATCCGCCCGGCAGGTCTGCAAGCCCGACCTGCGCCGTTTGCCGGCGTGGCGCAATTGGGTACCCTTAGTGCGATGGCTGTTGCACGAGCACACGTGAGGGTATCCGGCGTCGTACAGGGCATCGGGTTCCGCTGGTTCGCGCTCCGCCTTGCCGAGCGATACGGGCTTGTCGGCTGGGTTCGCAACCGGGCCGACGGCTCGGTCGAGGCCGAGGCCGAAGGAGAGCGAGGCGCCGT
>CAZSJP010000185.1:0-7832 GCA_964606675.1 uncultured bacterium | reverse complement strand
GGGGGCCTCACATCCACGCTCGGCGGCGGCCTCTACTTCTCCGATGCCGTCACCACCGCGGTCCTCTGCACGATCTGTGGCAACGCCGCCCCGTATGGAGGCGGCCTGTACACGGGTGAAGATGGTGCCACCACCTTGACGAGCTGCATACTGTGGGGAAACGCCGCGCAGGACCTCAGCCGGCCCCCTTACGGGCTGACCGCGTCGTACTCCGACATCGGAGGCGACGCCGGTTGGCCCGGTGCAGGCAACATCAACGCGGACCCGGCATTTGTGAACGCAGAGGCCGGTGACTACCGTCTGCTGGCGACCTCGCCTTGCGTCGATGTCGCGGCTCCCTACAGTCGCCTTGACCTGGACGGATCGCCCGCCGATATGGGCGCTACCGGCGGGTTGGGCGACTATCCTGCCATACCGCGGATCGAAGTGGGTACTGACTTCCTCGCCGCAGGCACGCTGACCCCTGCGACGCTCACGATACGCAACACCGGATGGGCCGATCTTACGATTACGAGCCTGCCTTCGTTCGCCGGGTTCCGCTTGAGTCCGCCTGCGCCGTTCACCATCGCAGCCGGCGAAGCCCTGGATGTGGTGGTTGCATACTCCGGGAGGACGCGCTCCGATCAGCTCGCGGGGCAGATCCGGCACGACGATTTGCTGTCCTCGCCGGTCGATATGACCTTCCTCGGGGTCGTCGGCACGCCGATCCACGGCGACGTATGGTCGCCCTCCGGGACCGTGACATGGACGCCCGACGGTAGCCCATACCGCGTCATCGCGGCAGCCGGGGTTCCCAGCGGGGGGAATCTTGTAATCCAGCCCGGCGTGGACGTCTTGTTCGATGCGCCTGTCTGGTTTGGCGTCTACGGGGTCATGCAGGCCAAGGGGACCGCTACGGACAGCATTCGGTTCCTCAGCGGCACATCTACGTGGCCTGGTATCCGGGTAAGAGACGCCGACGCGGTTCTGGCGTATGCGCGGATAAGCGGCACAACGAGCTATGCGATAAATGCGGGGAGCGACGACAGCGACCGAAGGGCTGGCAAGGGCCAGGGCGAGAACGTGAATCTCTCCTACTCGGTCATCTCCGGCAACTCTGGCGGCGCCGTCCGAGCGATATCCACCGACCCCTGTCAAACATCCCCCTGTGGAAGTCCATGGCCTTCGGCACGCGTTGAGATGGATCACTGCCTCATCGCGGGAAACGGGACGGGCTGCCATTCGTACTATGGGCGTATCGACTTGCTGAGCTGCACCATCGTTGGCCAGCGGGGGGCGCCGTTCTCTCAGGATTCCTACCCATCCGTTCGCGGATGCATCGTGTGGGGCAACGGCTCGGCCAGTTCGCTCTACGGGCCTCTAGTCTCCTACAGCGATTTCGATCGCAATCTGGTGAGACCCGGTCCGGGCACCATCTCCGTCGACCCCCTCTTCGTCGACCCGGCCAACGGAGACTATCGCTTGCGGCCCGGTTCGCCCTGCATCGACACCGGCGATCCCGACAGCCCGCTCGACCCCGACAGTTCGCGAGCCGACATGGGTGCGTTCCCGTTCGACAAACTCTCGCCCACGGCCTGGGTGCCCAGGCCGGTGGAGATCGCCCTGGCTCAGAACACGCCGAATCCGTTCAACCCGGCGACGACGCTCCGGTTTGCTCTCCCGCACAATGGTCGCGTGAGCCTGACCATCTTCGACATAAGCGGCCGCCTGGTCCGCACGCTGGTCGACGGCCGATTCGACGCCGGCCGGCACTCGGCGGTCTGGGACGGCACCGACGACGCAGGTAGGTCCGTCGCGAGTGGCGTGTACCTTTACCGGCTGACTGCCGACGGGCGCACGCTCGTACGCAGATTGGCCTTGCTCAGATGACGGACCGGACCGGATCGGATCGGAGAGAACATGAACTACCAAGTCTTCAGCGCGAACGAATGGGTCTATCCCGACACTACTATCGCACCGGACTCCGAACCGGCCATCGCCCTGGCGTCCGCACGCGGTGCCCGTGCCGCATGCCAGATACTGCTGGGGCCCGTAGTGCCCAACTCGCCGATGCGATGGCGCGTCTCTGGTGCGGCAGCGGAGGCCGCGGTCGTCGAAGTCTACCAGATGGTCGACGTGATGGTCGAGGCAAACACGAGGGATTTCGGCTTCTGCGACAGAGACGATGAGAAGAAATCCGACTCCGTCACTCGCCGGGCGCCGTTCCGCGTGCACGACGCGCTCAAGCCGCTCGACGACGGTTGCGGCACAACGCGAGCGGCTGTCGAGGCGTTCTACGTGTCCTGCCACGTTCCGATCGACGCAGAGCCGGGCACTCACGCCGGCAGCTTGTCCATAGAGATTGGCGGCTCATCGGTCGATATCCCGCTCATGGTCGAGGTGTTCGCCGCGATCGTACCCGAGAACGGCACGCTGCGCCTCGTCAACTGGTTCAACGCCAACAATATGGCGACTCGGCACGGCCTGGAGCCGTGGTCGGACGCGCACTGGGAGATGATCGAGCGGTACGGTCGCTTGATGCGGCGGTCGAGGCAGACCGATTTCATTCCGTCCGTCGGGGCGGACGTTCGCGACGTGGGCGACGGACGGTACGAGTTCGGCTTCGAGCGCATGGAACGCCTAATCCGTATGTACTTCGACCTTGGGTTCACCTGGATCAACGGCCCGCACATCGCAGGTCGGAGGGAGTTCGATGCGCCTGAGTTCGTTCTCTCGGCCGGCGGCGAAACGGTGAACGCGATTGGGCCGGAGGGCTATGCATATCTGGCGCAGTACCTCCCAGCGTGGCACTCGTTCCTGGAGCGAAACGGTTGGCTCGATCGTGTGGTGCAGCACGTGGCCGACGAGCCTACCGAGAAGTGCGAGAAGGACTATCGCGTGCTCTCTGGAATCGTGCGCAAGTTCATGCCCGGAATCCCGATCATCGATGCGCTCGGCCTGCCGGAAATCGGCGGCTCGGTCGACGTCTGGGTGCCCATCGAGAACGCCTACGAAGAGCGCCGTGAGGAGTTCGAACAGCACCGGGATCTCGGCGACGAGATCTGGTACTACACGTGCTGCATCCCGGGCGGCCCGCACCTGAACCGACTGCTCGACATGCCCCTACTGCGCACCAGATACCTCCACTGGGCCAACTACACCTACGATCTGACGGGCTTCTTGCACTGGGGACTCAACCAGTTCCGCGGCGACCAGGACCCGTTCGAGCAGAACTGCCCCGGCCATGGCGGAGGCGAGTGCCTGCCTCCCGGCGACACGCACATCGTCTATCCGGGAGACGACGGACCGTGGCCTAGCGTCAGGCTCGAGGCCGAATCGATGGGCATCGAAGACTACGAGCTATTGCGCATCGTGGCCGAGTGCGACAAGCCGCTGGCCGACGAAATCGCCCGCACGCGATTCCGCAGCTTCGTCGATTTCGACGAAGACCCGACGCGTTTCGAAGCGGCGCACAGGCGGCTTCTGGCAGCAGCGTCGTCGTAGTCGTCACCGGAGGTGACGACGTCACGAGTTCACTGTCGTCGCCTGCGGTGACGTAGCGAGTTCACTGCGTGAACTCGGGAGCGGCGCTGAACCCAGAGCGGTGGCGGCGCAGGAAGGGAGCCCGCAAGTCGGTCACACGACAGTGTGACCGACACGCCGTATCCACTCGCGCGACCACTCGACGGCCTCCAGGCCGATATCGCAGACGCAGTTCGAGAGGAAGATCATCCCTTCGATCCTGCCTTCCTTCAGCCATTCGAGACCCAGTTCGCACTGCATCTGCATCGCCTCGACGGACATGACGCCGTGGGGGCCGTAGTCCCACATGTAGCAGCCGAGTACCTTTCGCGTGTCGGGCGCGCGTGCCTCGATGCAGGCAAAGTTGGCCTCCAGGTTCTCCAGATCGGGCGAGTTCCACGTCCATAGCGTGACTACGTCGCAGTAGTCCATGTGGCGCTCGAACGGCAGGTCCAGCTGGTGCGTGTAGAGCACGACCCACAGGTCGAGATTGCTCGCATGCAGGCGGCTCTGGAACGTTTGCAGGTCGTCGGCGGAGTATCTACCGGCCTCTTCGCCGGTCTTGGCGCCGCCATGGAAGAAGTCGTCCATAATCGCGCCTGTGACGTTCGGGAACTTCGTTGCCAGGTCGAGCACTTCGTCGAGGTCGCTCTTCTCGTCGTTGCGCTTCGATGACGAGTCTCCCACGATGGACCAGACGACCCGTTCGAGCGACTGCTGCGCGATGGCTTCTTGGTCGAACGGGGGCGCGGGCAGGCCGCCGTAGTTCACCATGATCAGGTTCGGTACGCCGAGGTAATGGGCGGCTTCGACGGCTGTGATCCGCGAGGGTGCCGGCAGGTCCCAGCCTTCGTTGTGGCCGCCCGCCGTATGCCCCCAGATCCATAGATGATCGCGTACAACGCTCACGTGCTACCTCCGCCGAGAATGCCCGGATGGTCGGGCTGTCGTGGTTGCATCAACGTGGCGCCGAGACCTCGGTCGCCACTGCATGGAAGATACGGCTACGTACAAAGAAACGGGTGGGAGCGCACGTGCGCTCCCACCCGTCGGTGAACTGTTTGGATTTGAGGGCAAGCCTGTCGGTTTTCGGCCCGTTGACCCTCAAGAGGTCTGCATGGGCCGTTAGAGGACGAACCCCCAACAGTCACCTGCACTACAACCTTCCATGTGACCACCTCCTTCCTGTGCTTAGCACTAGGATACTCACGCAGAACTGATTTGTCAATAGCGGCCGCTCGGGTTGCGCACGTTCGCGCGGCGTATTAAGTACCAATCGTCGCGTTTGCGCCGCCGCTCATCGACCGCGATCGGGCGCGCTACGACGCACCATTGCCCCTCTAGACGGGAGCCGCAACCATGGCCACGGACAATACTATCGCACCGATTCCGCAATCAGCCATTCTCGACGCCGACACGATGCCGCTCGGGGCCATCGCCCTCGATGTCGCTGCGGACGTCGACAGCCACGCACTGAAAGTGCTGCGCGAAGGGCTGGAGGAACACGGTCTCCCGGCGCCGGCCACAGGCTCGGTCGTCGGACCGCACACCGTGATCAGATTGCGGCAGGACACCGCGACCGCGGAAGCTTGCGTCGAGGCATGCGCGGGCAAGCTCGGCAGCGAATGCACGATGGAACGACTCGGCACCGAGGGCTACTTGCTGTCGGTCGCCGCAGGCGACAGCGGCCCCGAAGCCACCATCGCCTCGGTTGGTGGCGCGGGGATGGCGTATGGCGTCGACACGCTGCTGCAACTGATCGACTCCGCGACGGGCACCGCTACGATCCGGAGCGCGCTCGTCTTCGACTACCCGGCCGTCGCGATACGCATCTACGGCGGCACGAAGACGCTGGAACGTGCAGCCCGGATGCGCTACAACGTCGCCAGGCGCGGCGGCGACACAGATGAACTGGCCGAGCAACGCGCCCTACACGTCGAGCCATGGGCGTCGTGCCACCCGTCGCACGCGGCGGCGATGAAGCCAGGCCTCAAGTACAGCGACCCGGAAGCCGTCGAAGAGGCTATCGCGCCGCTCGTGGAGGCGGCCGCCAACGGCGTCGACTACCTCTCGATGAACTTCGACGACATCGATCTCAAGCTCGGCCATCCCGAAGACGTCGAGCGCTTCGGCACCATCGGAAAGGCCCACGTCCACTTCATCAACACCACGCTCGCCCGCCTGCGCCAGGTCAACCCGAACGCGTGCCTGATCGTGATCCCGATCATATACGCGAACAACTGGATGCCGGGGACGTGGGTCTACGCCACCGACGAAGACGAGATCTACGACTATCTCACGGCACTCGGGGACGACGTCGACCCGTCCGTCGAATACATATGGACCGGCGAGAGCGTCGAGTCGATGTGCATGACCGACGACGACATCAAGCAGTGGGTCGACCTCGTCAAGCGCCCGCCCATCATCTTCGAGAACACACCGACCGGCTTCCCCACCGACTACGGTGCGCTCAAGATGCGGACGCCGAACGTGGGCGAATTGCTGCGCGGCTGGATATACATCCATCGCGGGCCGCAGGCGGAGATAGCCGAGCTGACCACCGCCGAATACCTGTGGAACCCGAAGGCGTACGATCATGCATCTGCCGAGGAGCGAGCGATCACGAGCCTTGTCGGAGATGAAGCCGCTCCGGCGATGGCGAAACTGATCGGCGTCTTCAAGTCCGATGACAACGCCCCGCGCTACCAACACCAGACCTGGCGTGAAGGGCGCATCCTCGAAGTGGTCGACCCGGACGACTCGGAGTTGGCCGCGTGCTACCGATCCCGGCTCAAAGCGATCGAGGAGGCGCTGCCCGAGCTGGATCGGATGGTGCCCGAGGTCGAGCTGTACCAGGCGATACGAGCGCTTGCCGTCGGCGCCGTCGAGGTCATGCAGGCCTATGTCGAGGCGTACACAATGATCGACGCGGCAGGACGCGGCAGCATCGCCGACGCCATCGAAGCGGGCGACAGGACCGAGGCCCTGCTGGAACGCTGGCGGCGCTACTCCACGGGCACCACGGACCTTCACGGCGAGACCGAGCGGCGCGACGCCATCGGCTACCTCAAAGACATCAACGCCGCGGGCAGGCTGCGAGCCATCAGGCGAGGCGGCTCGGAGCCGATCGAGTGGATCGCACCGACCCCGACCGCGAAGCGACACGGCCGCGAATGCGCCGTGCTGAATGGCGACAGCCTCGAGTTGACGCTGCCGGCGGGCGGATCGACACAATGGCTCGCGATCACAGGCAGTGGCACCGCGGACGTATCCGTGGCCGTGGACGGAAGCGAGTTGGCCATGCCGCCCGGCTGCTGGAACGGAGACGGGTGGACCACGGTGGCCGTGCCGCTCTCGGGAACGGGCGCCGAGCGCAAGCTTACCGTGTCAGGCAACGGAGCGGCCGACTGGGCACTGGCCCGTGCGGCGGTTCTTCGCGATCCGGAACCAGCGCGAGTGCTCCATGCCGCTCGATCGTCCGTCGAGGCCGGGGGATCCGAGTTGCTGACGACGCCGACTCGCCACGTCGTGTCCGTAACGGCGCCCGGCGTTCACGGACGCGTAGCGGTCAGAACGGACATCGAGGTGACACGAGGCACGTCGGCCAGATGGTTCGAACTGGACAGCATCGCCCGTGTCGGTCAGACGTTCCGGCTCCCGCCGGAGGGCGAGTTCACGCCGCCGGTGAAGGACTACGCGGAACTCTATGCAAGAGAATCGCTCGACGGGGGCTTCCTCCACGGGGTCGCCGTCACGTTCGTCCGTCAAGGAACTGGGCCGCTCAGGATGTCGCTCCATCGCTGGGCCGGGTCGGTGGACGATACGCTCGGCGACGCGGGCAACAGTATCGCGGAAGCAATCGGCCGAAACGGCACGCCGTACGGACCTTCCCGCCACCAGGTCGGGTTCGAGTTCAACGTCGAGCTTGACCACGACGCGACATACTACGTCGAGATCGCCGCGCCGGACGGCTGGGATGGCTGGCGATTGCGCCGAGCGTTCGGGTGGTACGGCCACCGTTCCGATCCGACGCGATCCGCGTATGTGGACGGCGCCATCGAGTCGGGGGTGGACATCCCATTCCGCACGTATGTTTGCGACGTCTATGACGCCGAGTGGGCGTGAGTGACTTCAGCCGCGTGGTGAGCCTTCGAGTTCGAGCGCAACGCAACTCCGGGCGGATCGACGCGCTGCGAGATCGTCGCGCGGGGCCGCCCGCCTCGAGAAGGGCTGACGCGCTGCCGGCGACGCATAGGTACCCGGAGAACGCCCACACCGCTAGATGTGCAATGTCAGGACGTTGTCCTCGGTGAGTCGTAGCGTTTGCATTG
>CAZSJP010000184.1:0-7853 GCA_964606675.1 uncultured bacterium | reverse complement strand
CGTGGCCGATGGCGGCGATGTTGTGGTCGGGCTTGAGTTCCTCCGGGTCCGGCGGGTCGTCGAGGATGAAATCGATGAACGGCAGCAGATACTCGCCGAACTCGCGCATCCGGTCGTCCGAGAGCGAAGGACGGAGCAGGTCGAGCCCCACCGCCAGCGCACTCGAACTCACGCCTGCGTCGAGCGGGTTGTCTCGCCAGGTGCCGTACGGCCGGCCATAGTTCGTGCCGCCTGTGTTCTCGACGATCCGCTGGTCGACGATCGTCCGCATGATGGCGATCGCCTCAGTCGTGTAGCGCTCGTCGAGCACGGCTCCGGCGGCGGCCAGGTGCTCGATCGCCATCGGGAGGACTCGCCCGCACTGCCGCTTGAGCCACCACTCCGACTCCTGCGCTTCGTAGTCGATGTGGGCGGGGTCGCCAGGCGTCAGGTGCGCGTCGGCGAGTTCCTGCAGCTCGCTACGCATGTGCGTCGAGATCGGGTCGGTCGCGGCGGCCCGTGTGGCCAGCGTCGCGTGGAAGAAGGTCTCGGGGAGGTCCATCGAAGTCGCCTCGTGGATGGTGGGTCGCGGGGAGGGGTCATCGGGCCGGTCGGCCGCTATGGCCACCACTCCATCAGATCGTGGGTGTCTGTTTCGCCGATGGGGTAGAACCCGAGCCGGTCGTAGAACGCCAGCGCGCGCGGGTTGACCTTCAGCACGCGGAGGCGCACCGGCAGCCCTAGCCCGCGCGCCTCGTCCATGGCAAGCTCCATGCACATACGGCCGACGCCGCCGCCCTGGTGCTCAGGCAGCACGAAGAGCTGGTTCACTCGCACGCAGTCTGGCTCGACGCCGCCGGCGATGAAGCCGACGTCCACGTCGGCGCCTTCGGCGCCGACAACGACGATGCGGAACCGCTGCGCCCGGAATCGCTCCTCGTGCAGCCGTCGCTGTTCGGCATCGTCCCAGCCGCCGACCTGCTCGACGTATTCCCTGAACGCCGCTTCTTTGACACGGTACACGAACTCGCGGTCGGCAGACGTGGCGTCTCTGAAGCGCACAATGTCCATGCCAGCACGGTAGCGAGTTGGGAGGTGGGGGGCAAGGCTGAAAGGAGTGCTTGGGAATGGGGTCGTGTCGGTGGGTTCAGCGTACGCGGGCGGCCACTTCTGACCCGCCGTACACAGTCCTGCCGACGGTGGCGGCCCGGGGCTGAGTGTGTCGCATCAGCGCCCGGGAGCAGCCGGCCCTTTCTCCGAATGACACCCTTCGGATGACCGGGTCCGGCCACCGTCTCCGCCACCTATCCTTCCGTCCGTGCCGCCTTCCGCGCGTCGATGACAGCGTTCGTCAGGTCCCTGAGGTCCGACCGAAATTCCGTCTTGTGCTGCCTGTGCAATCCGACGCGATCCGCATCGGCCAGTGCTCTGGCGGCCGCCTCCAGAGGAACGTCTGCGGGCCACTTGCCGAGGAGTCTGGCCGCTGTCGCTCGGACGCCGAGGCTTTTGTCCTCGAGCATGGCCACAACCGGCTGGACGAAGGCTCTGCGCTTCACGTCGTCATCGATTGCCATATCGCGGATGGCGATGATGGCGCTCCCTCGAACCTTCTTGTTCGAGTCCTCGAGTGCTTCCACGACGAGTCGTCGGATCCGCTCGGCGTTCGGGCCGGTGGCGAAGTCCGCCACCGACGCCAGCTCGTGGAGCATCCGGACAGCGATCACACGCGTCGGGGAGTGTGGCGATTCGAGCGCTTTGGCGAACCCGTCGATTGCCCCGTCAGCTCCATCCCGACACAGTCGGCCGAGTTCGGTCACTGCGTTCAGGTAGTCGTAGGATGTCCAGTCGCTGGACCTGAGGTGCTTCGGACGCTCGTGTTGGCAAAGCATATCGAACACGCGGCCCTTGAAGTCATCGCCTGGAGCTCCCGATTTCACTACTTCCTCGACGGTGTCCATCATCTCCCTCTTCAACCTCTTCCTTGCATCGTGCAAACGAGATTTCACAGTCCCCACGGGCGCCGACTGAATGCGTGCTACCTCTTCGACGGTGTAGCCGTCCACGTAGAACAACGCAACCGTCTCGCGGAGACGTCGGTTCAGCGTGCTCAGCGCGCGGGCGACCTCCCAGCGCACGTCCTCCCGGACTGACGCGTCGTTGCCCCGATGATCTACCCCTCCGTCGTCGATCTCGTCGATGTCGACGGTGTTCTTCCGCGACCTGACCAGATCGAGGCTTCTGTTGATCGCCATGGTTCGCAGCCAGGGACCCAGCTTCCGCGGGTCTTTGAGCGTGTCAAGGCGCGTGAACGCGTTAAGAAGGACAGTCTGCGCGACGTCTTCGGCGTCATGGAAGTTCCCAATGCGCGCCAGGGCAACGCCGAAGACGGCGCGCTGATAACGCTCGACGATTGGTACGAAGTCCGCCGACCGCCCTGAAAGCGCGGCCGCGACCAGATCCACATCGCTGTCCATAACAATCCGTCTGTCTCCTGCGTTCACTAATATGACGAATCAGGAGGCGAAAAGGTTGGATTTGGCCGACCCCTACCCCACATCCTCCCCTGTCTCAACGCCGCTCGGCACGTCGTCCCCCATGAAGTCGGCGACATGCGAGCAGACCCGTACGACCGGACCCCATTCGCGTCGTGACCCGCCGCCGGCCGGAGCGGGACGTCGTTCAAGCCGCGCGCCCTCTGGCCTGCTCGGGCGTTACCTACCGAACGTGAAAGCTACCGTAGCCCGAAATCCGCCAGCGGGCCTTAGCGCGGGCTGCCGAGCGGACATGAGGCTGTTGTACCGCTCGACCACATTCTCGAGCTTCACCTGGAATCGGCTGTCAACCCACCATGCCGGGACGAAGAGCACCCCACCGGCAACCAGCAGGATGGCACTCGGGTCGCTCCCTCCGATCTTGCCGCCTATGTACCACCCGAGTAGGCCGCCGCTGATGGCGCCGAGGACCATGCCCCCCATGTAGTGCTTCTCCGCGGACATGTACTCGGCCGAGAGCGCCTCGTCGTCGAGCGACTCGATGAATCCGCCGACGTTGCCGTCGTCCGAGAACGGATCTTCCACAACCTCGCCGTACACGAACTGAGTCCCTCCGAACAGACTCTTCTTCAGCCCTATGCTGTCAGGCGGCTCCGTTGTCACGTCCGCTGAAGCGATCGCGGCCATGCAGAGGACTGCTGCCGATGCTACGAATACTGCTCTCATGGTGGTCTCCTCCTGTGTGGCATGCACCCAGCACGCGCTTCTCCTCTCGCGTGCATGCACATCGTACTAGCGCGACCGTGACGGGGCAACGGGCGAAGGCACCGAAGTTTGCGTGCGGGTGGCGAGGGGCGAACGCAGACCGCCCTACTCCACATCCTCCCCGACCGCCACCCCGCTCGGCAGGTCGTCGGCCATGAAGCGCGCTGTCTCGGGGCAGCCCCAGGCTCCGCCACCGGAGCCGCTCTACAGCCGCAATTCCTCGCCGGGCTTCGTGTCGAGCGCTAGCCGGTCGTCCCTCAGTTCTGGACTTCCCGGCTTCCGCCGCCCGAACGCCTCCTCCGCCTGCGCACCACGTAGCCGGTGGCGACACCCACAAGCAGCAGTATGGCAGGAAGCGCCCTGGACACCAAGCTTCTCCGCTGTGGCCGGTCATAGTACGTAGGTAGCCAGTCCAGTCGGTCCTGTGTGAGAATCCACCCGTCCTCGTTCATCGACACGTGGTCGATGACGTCCGTGAAGTGGTACGCGAAATCCTCGTGTTTGTCGCGAACCCACTCCAGCGTCGAGTGCGTGGCTTGCCCTCCCGGGCCGGACCTCCCTTCGAACTTCAGAAGCAGTGGCAGGTCGTACAGATCGCCCTCCTGAGTGACTGTGACGGCAACCGCTGACCCTCCATCGTCAGCGTGATCGATGCGGTACTGCAGCCGCGGGTCCGGCAGACTGCCGCGTCGGCGCACCCACTGCTCGACGAACCAATCGAGATCGTGGCCGTATCGGCGCTCGAACGCGTCCATCAGATCGGGCAGATTGGCGACGCTACCGATGTTGCTCTGCAGATAGTCATGGATCGCATCGCGGAACGCCTCATCGCCGAGCACGCGGCGCAGCAAGTGCACGGCGTAGGCGCCCTTACCGTAGTTGAGCTCGACGCAGTCGACGAGCGATCGCTCCCAGAGCAACCCGACATGATTCCTCACCTGCCTGTTCACGAACCCAGCCGTCATTCGATCCTTCCCCAAAGCCAGTTCCGTGAACATCGCGGCAGTGTAGGTTGCGAATGCTTCGTTCATGAACAGGTCGCCCGCCGCGTGCTCCGAGAACACACCTGCTCCCCACCACAGGTGCGATATCTCGTGAACCAGGGCCTCGCCGCGCGCACCACCCCATCCGATCACGCCGCCAGGCATCGCCACGTTCAGGCCCGCCTGCTCGGGCGGGTACTCGACGAGGACCAACTGCGAGTACGGGTATCCCCCGAGCATCTCCGGACATGTCAGATTCATGAGATACTGATCTACCGTTGCCAGAACGCGTTCGGCATCTGCACGGCTGCTATGGTGGAAGGTCAGCTCGACGGCGCTGTGATGCCGCCGTGCCGTCTCCCAGCGTCCGACCAGAAGGGGGAAGTAGTTGAGTGCGAAGTCGGTCTGGAACTCGCGCGCTACGCTCCGCTCTCCAACCTGTCGCTCGCCGATCCGCCTCCCGCCGAATACAGCGACCATCGAGTCCGGGGTTACCACCGTGCATCTGGCCGTCCCCGGATCGTCGTAGCGCAGGGGGTACCAGCGAGCGGGCGTATCATGCATCTGGAACATCGTGGTGCCCAGCATGCCCAGCGTACCCTCACCCTCGTATTCGAATATGAATGTCTCGCGCTGCCCCGGCGAGACAAGATATGAGGGTACCCGGATGAATGCCCAGTCGTAGCGATCCGCACGACGACCGGGATGGAGCTGCGGCACGGGTGCGCCGTCCAGAATGCGCTCGAGGGGAACCGGCAGGCCGTCTGGCGTTCGTAAGGACTTCACGCGGTACCCGCTCCCCAACAGAAAATCGAGTGAGTCCGGTGGATGGCCCGTGAGCCGCCGGACGTCGACAGAGCACGTTGCCGCAAGCTGTCGCGCGCCTGGGTCTGCATGCACGACCATCCGGTAGTGCAGCACGTCGTACGGGGCTGACTTGCAGCGGGGTTGCTGGGCTGCCGCGGCTGCAGCCAATGCCGCCACTGCGAGAGACATCCACACGGATGCCGTGATGGAGGCGGATTGGTGTCCTGTGGCTCGCGTGCATGGCGGAATCACATCGTCACCTCCCAGCTACTCGGTGGGGTGCGCCCTACAAGGTCGGCCCTGTCCGGGATATGAGCCCGTGCCGCGGGGCTCAGTGTGTGTTCTGTTCAGGCACTGTAGCAGGCAGCTCGGGACGGGGCAAGGCGCAGAGTCACTCGGGCAGTGTCGCCGCAGCCCATCGCGTTCCGGGTACTGGTGAACCAAGTCGCTCCCTTACACCGTCTGCTCCCCAACCACCACCCCATCCGGCAGGTCGTCGGCCATGAAGCGGGCGATCCCGGGCAGAGCCAGACGACAGCGCTCCAGCGAACCTACAGCCGCAACACCTCAGCCGCCTTCGTGTCGAACGACAGGCGCTCGCCGGTGGCCGGATGAACGACGCGGCACTTTCCGCCGAGAGTGCTCAAGACACGCAAGTCGCGGACCTCGCCCTCGTCTGTGCGCGTCGCGGAGACCCGGAACCCGCCTTCGGCACGGTAGTCGCGCATGGTCGCCCCCGCCGCTTCGGGTAGCGCCGGGAATATGCGGATCGACTGATAGCTCTGCAGCAGGTTCTCCGGGCCGACGGGTGCGCCCGGATCGTGTGTCCCCAGGCGTGGGCGGATGCATGAATCGAGGTAGCCGCGATGGGGCACCCACACGTCGATGTGCTCAAGCGTCCGTCGCGCCAACGCGAGAACGTCCGGCGAGCTATCGAGACCGACGTCGTCGCCCCAGAACACAGGCGTGAGCGGTACAGGGATGTTGTACTCGATAGGCGGTGCGCCGGCAACGTCCGTCCAGATCGTCCCCGCGTCGGTCTCGACGGTCGGATAGTCGACTAGTCGCTGGGCCGCGAGTCCCCAATCGTCGGCCTCGCCATGGTCCCGGTCGAGCAGTCGGGCGGCTTCCGTCGCAGCATTGAGCAGGTACCGTGTCAGCGTCAGCGCGGAGGTGCAGTCGCGGTTGCGCTCGAAGTTCGCCGTCAGCCCCCAATGCTCGGGCGACACGGTCGGCACGGCATGCAACCGTCCGTCGTCTTCTTCCGAGAGGTAGGCGCGGCAGAAACGCGAGCAGCTGTTCAGCACGGGGTAGGCGACGTCGCGCAGGAAGTCGTTGTCGCCTGTGTACCGGTAATAGAGCCACAGCGGCTTGACCACCAGGCCGTTCATGCCGATGTCCTGCTCCCACGTCAGGTTCGCGTGCATGATGCCGCGGCACCGCAGCGGGCAGTGGACGATGGGGTACATCGCGCCGGGCAGGCCGTATGTCTCGCGCGCGTTCTGTTCGGCCCCATCGAGCAGCGTTCGGATCATGTCGGCGAACAACGCCACGTCCTCGAAACGCCCGAGAGTCAGCATCGGCTCGGCGCGGATCTCGTTGAGATGGAGATCCGCGTGCCACAGGGCGGAGTCCTGGAAGCAGAACTTCGTCGAGCCGACGCTGCAAAGAGGTATGTCGCCGTAGTAGCCACCCGGTTTGCGGAGCGGCGGCAGGGCGGTCGCCGGCGCGACGAGAGCAGTTGCGCCGGCAACTCCGACCTTGACGTCGTCGGTCGTAGCTCCTACGCTCGCATGCGCCCTCGGCGTTCGTGCGGCTCGATCGAACGCGTCGCCGTGCTCCCGACGCAATCCGTCGACGCCGGTCGACGCCGCTTCCCCCAGCGTTTGTTGCGCCACCGACGCGGTGTCTGGGCCGTCGTGCGACGTCGCGATCGTTGCGAGGATCGAGAAGTGGCTGGGCAGGGCACTGAACCGAGCCGTCGCGGCCGCTCCTTCGGCGTCGTTGATCGGGGTATAGCGCTTCATGGTGCCATGATCGAGCCGGCCCTGTTCCTCGGCCCAGAGTGGCGTCCCGAGGCCCACCTTGCCGGAGTCGGTGCCCACGGACGGATCGAGGCCGACACCCAGCGCGGCGACGGTGAACTCGAAACCATCCGGGAACGTCGGGTCGGCACCGAATCGCTGCCGAACACCCCATACCTCGTCGACCGCCCGTAGGGGCTTCGGATTCGGCAATCGCTCGAAATCGGTCGGGGAGAGGGCGTCACCGAGGGACGGGTCGATCGGTTCGCCGGGATGAATCGTGTCCGAGTGCCGATAGACGCGCACCGAGAAGTCGTCGGATTGAAGCCCCTGGGCCCGGCATTCGAGGATGACCAGCCGCCGCATGAGCGATACCGAGATCCGGACCGACAGCCGCCGCCCGTCGCCCTCGACGATGAGTTCGGCGCCCCGGTCGTCGGTGGCGATGCTCGCCGACGTTCCGAATGGGTTACGCAATATGAGTTGCGCGCCCGGCTTCGGACACGGGAAGTCGTACTTGTTGTAGACGTCGTACACCGTCCGGTTGGGGCTTTCGGCTACTTCCGAGAAGCGGTCGGCCGCGGCAAGCTCGCGAAGCTGATCGAGCGTCACCAGCGGCTGCCGGTCGCCGAGCCATCTCCGGTCCCATATGTCCGCCGCGCCGATAGTAAGTGTCGGAGCCTTCGGAGGCCCCCAGAGCCTCACGCCAAGGACGTCGTTCTCGAGCAACATTCCGTCGTGCGGGTCGGGCGGGAGTGGTGTGGCTCGGTTCAAGGTCGACTCCTTCGGCAGTCGGTGGTGCG
>CAZSJP010000183.1:0-7860 GCA_964606675.1 uncultured bacterium | reverse complement strand
CCATATTGGTGGACACCGGAGCCAACGAGGCCGATACTGTCGCCCGGTACGGGCCCGTACGGTACCGCTTCGACGACTGGAGAGACCCGGCCGACCTCGTCTCCGAGCACGCAGACCCCGAGTCGATTCGACACGTCGTGATCACTCACATACATTGGGACCACTGCTCGCCCTCGCTCGACCGGTATCCGAACGCCGTCGTAACCATGCAGCGCCGCGACCTGATGGCGCGGTTCGACCCACCTCACCCCTCGTTCCGCGATCTGTGTTTCGCCGAGTACCTCGACGGTATCACGAAGCGTCTCGGCAATCGGTTGCGACTCGTGGACGGCGACGCCGAGGTCGTGCCCGGCGTAAGCACGCTCTTGGTCGGCGGGCACACACTTGGGCACCAAGCGGTGCTTGTCGACACGAAGGTTGGTCGGGTTGCCATCGCCAGCGACTTGTGCCCCGCGTACGAGAACCTCGAACGAGACGTGGCAACCTGCCTGCACGAAGACCTGATCGCCTGTTACCGCGGTATGGATCGCATCCGACAGAACAGCGACCTCGTGCTGCCCGGCCACGACGACGGTCAGACGACGCGCCATGAGGGGCTGGTCGTCGGGTAACGCGCCGCACGAGGAAGGATAGGCGATGATGGTTGCGCGAAGATGGAAGCGAAGCGGCCTCGGGCTGGTGCTGTCGGCGGCATGCGTCGCGATATCCTCCTGCGCCCCAGCCGTCCGAGACGCGCCACCGCCGAGAAGCCCCGACATACCCACGCTCCGCCAGCTTGCAGACGGCCGCTCATTCGACATCGGCGCGTCGGTGCGCGTCCGGCCGCTGAAGAACCAGGAGCCCTACCGGCAGACCCTCGCCCGCGAGTTCAACACGGTGACCGCGGGCAACGCCATGAAGTTCGGGCCGATCCATCGCGAACGCGACCGCTATACGTTCGAGGCGGCCGACGGGGTAGTAGAGTTCGCCGAAGAGCACGGGATGAAGGTCCGCGGGCACACACTCGTCTGGCATCAGCAGAACGCGCGCTGGCTGCGCGACGGCACGTTCGCGCGAGACGAACTGGTCGACGTCCTGCGAGATCACGTGACGACGGTCGTCGCGCGCTATCGCGGACGGGTATTCGCCTGGGACGTCGTCAACGAGGCCATCGACGTTGGCGAACCGGACAGCCTCAGGCGCGGCGTCTGGCGCGATACGATCGGCCCGGAGTACATCGACATGGCGTTCCGTTGGGCGCGCGAGGCCGACCCCAAAGCGAAGCTGTTCTACAACGACTACGGAATCGAGGGCAAGAACTCGAAAGCCAACGCCGCCTACGAGCTTGTTAGGGGGATGGTCGAGCGCGGGGTGCCGATAGACGGGGTCGGCCTCCAGATGCACATCCGGATCAACGACTACCCCAGCCCGCACGCCTTGAGGGCGAACATGGAGCGGTACGGCGAACTGGGCCTCGAGGTGCACGTGACCGAAATGGACGTGCAGATATACAACGGCGTCGGCTCGCGCGAGGAGCGCCTGGCGGCACAGGCGATGGTCTACAGGGACATGCTCGCGTTGTGCCTCGGCTCTGAAGCGTGCACCGCGTTCGTGACCTGGGGCTTCACCGACCGATTCACGTGGATACCGCGTTTCTTCAGACACCCCGATAGCCCGCTGCCGTTCGACGCCGACTACCGACCGAAACCGGCTTACTACGGTATGCACGAAGCGCTGGCCGACACGACGGACTGACATCGACGGAGACAGCGATGACGAAGGGACCCCTTAGACTAAGAGCCGAGGAACTCGGGATCGACGTCGGCGCAGCGGTGGCCCCGGGGCCGCTGCTGAACGAGGAGGCGTACGCGCGCACCCTTGCGAGCGAGTTCACGCTCGTCACGACCGAGAACGCGCTGAAGTTCGGCCCGGTGCATCCCGAGAGGGACATATACGATTTCTCAGGCGCCGACACGATCGTCGAGTTCGCCGAGGCCAACGAGATGAAGGTTCACGCGCACGTGCTGGCGTGGCACGAGCAGCTAGCGCCATGGGTCGCGGACGGAAGCCACAGCGCGGCTGAGCTTGCCGACATCCTGCGCGAACACGTCGCGGCGGTCGTGGGGCGGTACCGCGGACGGATCGACATCTGGGACGTGGTCAACGAAGCGGTTCATTGGGAGCCGCCGTGGGAGCTGCGCAAGACCATCTGGCATGAAGCGATGGGCCCCGACTACATGGACACCGTCTTCCGATGGGCGCGTGAGGCCGACCCCGACGCGAAGCTCTTCTACAACGACTTCGGCGCGGAAGACATGGGGCCGAAGTCCGACACGATATACAGCATCGCTAAGGGCATGCTCGAACGCGGGGTGCCGATAGACGGCGTCGGCTTGCAGATGCACGTTGCGCTGAACAAGTATCCAAGCCCGATAGACATGGCGGCGAACATCGAGCGTATTGGCGAGTTAGGCCTCGAAGTGCAGATCACGGAGATGGACGTTCAGACATATCACGCCGTCGGCACGCGTGAGGATAAGCTCGAAGCTCAGGCGATGCTCTACGGCGAGGTATTCCGCTTGTGCGCCGAGGCCGATGCGTGCACCGCCTTCATCACGTGGGGTGTTGCCGACTGCCATTCATGGATTCCGAGACACACTGGGCACCCGGACGAGCCGCTTCTGTTCGACACGGAGTATGGCCCGAAACCGGCATACCACGCGCTCGTGGACGCCCCAGTCGGCGGGACGGAGTAGCCGCCATGGACCCGCGGACGGTCTCGGACACGACGGTCGGTCGGATACGTTCCGAACTGTCGAAGCTGACCGACCTGCCCGAGCCGCTGCTCGCCGCGCTCAGACGCGACCGCCGCACGACCGTGCGAGCGATGGCCGAGAGTCCGCCGATCCAGAAGGTGAGAGAGAAGCGCGATATGCTGCTTCACGAGCGAGGCCTGCGCGCGCGTGGAGTAACGCGTATCGCAGGCGTCGACGAAGCTGGGCGCGGGCCGTTGGCGGGGCCGGTCGTCGCGGCGGCGGCCATCCTGCCGGAAGATTGCGACTTGCCGGAAGTCTGCGATTCGAAGAAGCTCAAGGCCGAGACGCGAGAACGGCTGGACAAAGACATCCGCGAGCAAGCGGTGGCTATCGGCACCGCGGTGGTCGACGTCGAGCTTGTCGACAAGATAAATGTCCTGCAGGCGGCGATGAAGGCGATGCGGGTGGCGATAGCCGACCTGTCCGTAGTGCCGGAGCACGTGCTCGTGGATGGCGACAGAACCCCCGGAGCCCCGTTCGACGAGACGGCGATAGTCGGCGGAGACGACAAGAGCCTGAGTGTAGCAGCAGCTTCCATCGTCGCGAAGGTCATGCGAGACGGGATCATGGTCGAGATGGACGAGCGCTACCCGGGCTATGGATTCGCTCAGCACAAGGGCTACGGCACGAAGCGGCATCTCGAAGCGCTCGACAGGCTCGGTCCGTGCCCCATCCACAGAAGGTCGTTCTCGGCCGTGGCCGAAGCCGGCGGAGAGACCTCGCCGGTGTACATGCACATGGCCCGCGCCATCAGGGCCGCCGAATCGGAAGACGACCTGATGGCGGTCGGGGAGGCAGCCCGCGACAACATCGCCGGAGTCAGCGACCGGGAGAGAGACATATTGAGGCGCCTCTTCAGGCAACGGCGCGCCGCCTTCTCCCGCGGGACGCCGAGATGAGCCGAACCGGCCCCCGAGGCGAGGAACTGGCCGCCGATCACCTCACCGAGAAAGGCTATCGGATCGTCGAACGCAACTGGCGGCCCGGCAACTGGGGAGAACTCGACATCGTCGCCTATGACGACGGGACGCTCGTATTCGTGGAAGTGAAGACCGCTCGCAGCAAGAAGTTCGGCGACCCGCTGCAGTGGATCACCAAGCGCAAGCAGCGCCAGTTGGCCGCGCTCGCCGGCGCGTACCTCGCCTACGGCGAGGAAGCCGATGCCGTTCGGTTCGATGTCGTCACAGTCGACATGAGCCGATTGCCGCCGGCGATCATGCATATGGAAGACGCGTTTCGCCCGGACGGAAGATGATTACGACACCGAAGGGAATGCTACATGGCAATCAGGAGAGCGATATGGGCGATGGTGCTGACGGCCCTCATGTGCATGGGCTCGGCCTGCGCGGAGAGCGATGGTCGATTCGACCCGAACGAGATCGTGGAGTTGCTCGACTGGGAGGTATCCGAGGACACTCTCGCCGCTGACGACATGATCGCAGGCGGCGGCTCGTGGCGGCCCGGACGGCTCGGAGAGATATTCTGGGGCACGAACGAGGCGCGCTGGTACCGGACGACGTGGACGCCCCCTGAGTTGCCGCCCGGTCGCGAGTGGCTGCTGGAACTCGCGATGCATGGGCGGGGCGCGCTCTGGGTCGACGGTGAGCACCGAATGGCGTTCGGTGGGCTGCACCGGCGCGTTCGGCTCGAACCTGCCAAACCGGTCTCGCTGGTCGTGAAGGCCGAGCGCGGGGGCTACGGTCTTTCGTTCCGGCGCGCTCAGGTCGTGAGCGCCCGGGTGGGCGTCGGCGAAGCGCTCGACGCGCTCCTGGATGCCGCCGACCGCGCGCATTCACCATCCACGACGGACTGGAACGACTGGCTCGTGTCCTTGAAGGGGGCGCTGGCCGGAGAACTCCCCGAGCCATCGGACGAGTCGTGGCAGCCCTGCCGCCTCGGGTACGCCGACGAGAGCACCGACACCGTCGGCTGGTTCGCGACGACGATCGTGGTGCCGGACATGGTCGGCCTGGCGCCGGTCGCCGGCGACTCGCTGCTGATTCTCCTGGGTGCGAACCTCCATGGCGACCCCATGTTCGACGGCGTCTCGCAGGCGACATTCCGGTGGGATTCGACGCCGTACTTGCTTCAGGCCGAGGCCCGACCCGGCGCGCGCATCCACATCGCCATGCGCGTCCGGAGGCCGGGCGGGCATGTCCGGCTGCGGAAGGCCCGCCTGATGACGGCGACGTCGCTGGAGCGAGCCAACAAGCTGAGAAAGCTCCGATGGCGACGCGATCGCGTCAGGCAGCACCTGACGCAGCACGCGTTGCCCCGCACCGATTGGGTCCGACCCGTGACGGCGGCGATAGACGTGCTTGCGCGAACGACCGACCGCGACGCATGGAAGGCAGCATACAACGACGCGATGGCTGCGTTCGACGCGGCAGGCGAGGCGATGGCCGCGAGGCCGACGTTCCTGGCGCCGCCGTACTTGCAGGACGTGCGCGAAGACGGCATCGCCATCATGTGGGAAACCGCCGCACCGTGCGCCGCCGAGGTTCGTTGGGGCACGGACGACCTCACCGATACGCTGAGCCTGCCCGCAGCCGGCGTCGTTCAGAAGATGACGCTGACCGACCTCGAACCGAACACGACCTATCCCTACCGGGTCACAATCGGCGAAACCGTGGCGGGCGGCACGTTCAGCACGAAGCCGCCTCGGGACGCGCCGTTCAGCTTCGCCGTATGGGGCGACAGCCGCTCGCAGCCGCGAATGCACGGGCGCGTCGTCGCTCGCATGGCCGAGGTCGACCCGGCTATCGCGATCAACGTCGGCGACGTGGTCGGCTCGGGCGCGGAGATCCCGCAGTGGATAGATCAGCATCTGTGGCCGCTGCGATTCATGGGCGGCAACGTGCCGACGTACATAGCGATCGGCAATCACGAGTACGGCGGGTTTCCATACCAGGGGGCGGACGTTCCGCGGCTCGTGCCGCCGTATGAAGAGCGCGTGCAGCACCCTGCAACGACGCCGGGGTCGAACCAATACTGGTACAGCTTCGACTACGGCAACGCGCATTTCATGGTCTTGGACGCGAACAAGCAAAGCTTCCCGGACGGATGGGGTATTGGGCCGGGCTCGCCACAGTACGATTGGTTGCTTCAAGATCTCAAACGCGCGGAAGAGGCCGAGTGGACGTTCCTGTTCCTCCATCATCCGCCGTACTCGGAGGGATGGTCGGGTGGCTACTACGACGGTGAGGCACCGCTCAGACGGCTGTTGCTGCCGCTCATCGAGGCGCTTCCGGTCGATATCTGCTTCGCCGGGCATACGCACGACTACGAGCGCGGGCTTCCGCACGAAGCCTACAACCCGGCCACCGGCGCCGGCAACAACGTGACCTACATCATCACCGGCGGCGGCGGCTCATCGCTGGACAACCACAAATACCGCGAATGGCCGCAGATAGACATCCCGACGGTCGAGGCCGACCCGAAATCGAACGAGACCGACGGAGGCGAAGGCTACAAGTACCACTTCGTCGAGATCGGAATCGACGGGAAATCGCTGTCGGCCAAGGCTCATATCGTGAACGGCGATGGGTCGGACGGCGGCGTGCTCGACGAGTTCACTCTCACACACGACTAGGCGAGGTGCGGGGCCGGGCGAGGCCGGCTCGATCTGGAGTCTGGTTTTGAGCGCACGAGGGCGTATATTACAGAACAGCGGCCGGGGGGCAGCGGATTTGCCATCCACAAGTCCAGTTAACGGACACCGATAGGTATCCCCCCAGCAGCAGCGGCCCCGCGCAACGGCGATGCGAACTGCCGGCACTATTCCGTGCAAGCCGGCGTTCTAAGCATTAGGGCTAGTTCGGCTGCAGGCATTCCCCAGCGCTGCGAGTCGACATTCTCAGGACGAGCGCGCCGACACGTTCAGGCACGGCAGACCAGGCCCCCGCGAAGGAGCGAAGAATGAGAGCGCTGGCCGAGCGGCCGCATCTGTTCGTAGACGACTCGCTGACTGAACGGCACGATGGCACGGTCCTGAGGCTCCACTCCCCCCAACGAGCGGGTTCCGTCTACAAGATGGACGCGCCATGGGAAGGGCCGAGCAGCGCCTACTTCAAGATCGTCGACGGTGGCGATCGGTACCTGATGTACTACCGCGGTGGCGCGCTCGGCACCGACCTGGTCGCCGAGGCCACGTGCGTAGCCGAGAGCGTCGACGGCGTGCATTGGGAACGCCGCAACACCTGGGCGTTCGAGTTTGCCGGCACCATGGCGAACAACATCGTGTGGTCGGGCGAGAAGGACATCTCACACAACATGGCGCCGTTCCGCGACGCCAACCCCGAAGCCAAGGAAGAGCAGCTTTACAAAGCCATTGGCGGCGTGAAGCGCAAGGGAGTGTTCGCTCTGGCCTCGCCCGACGGCATCGAATGGAGCCTGCTGAGCGAGGAACCCGTCTTGACCGACGGTGACTTCGACTCGCTGAATCTGGCGTTCTGGGACGCCGAGAGAGGATGCTACGTCGCGTATATCAGGCAGGGGAGAGACGGCATCCGCTCCGTCAAGCGTTCTATGTCGGACGATTTCCTCCGCTGGAGCGACCCTGAGTGGCTCGAGTTCGGCGACGGGCCGCTGGAGCAGTTCTACACCAACGCTATCCAACCCTATCAGCGCGACCCCGGGCTATACCTGGGCTTCCCCAAACGGTTCGTACCGCACCGCACGCGGCACGGCGAGCAGACGACGCCCGGCGTCAGCGACAGCGTTCTGATTGCCAGCCGCGACGGGATCGACTTCACACGCACGTTCAGGGAAGGGTTCATCCGACCGGGGCTGGCACCGAAGAACTGGACACACCGGAACATCATGGTTGCACCCGGCATGATCCGGACGTCGCCGACCGAATACTCACTGTACTGGAGCGTGCACTACGTGCACCACGACCCATACCTGATGCGCGGCACGATACGCGTCGACGGATTCGCGTCGCTGCACGCCGATTGGCCGGGCGGCGAAATGCTGACGAAGCCGCTGAAACTCCAGGGCAACCACCTGGTTCTGAACATGTCGACCTCCGCCGCCGGGAGTGTCCGAGTGGAAGTCCAGGATA
>CAZSJP010000182.1:0-7874 GCA_964606675.1 uncultured bacterium | reverse complement strand
TGGCATTTGTTCCGCGTGTTCTTGGCTTGGTGTGTGGGGTTGACGCCTTCGTTGCTGTACAGGCCGCCGCCGTTGTTTGCTGTGTTGCCGCTGATCGTGCAGTTCGTCAGCGTTACAGCGGAGCTGGCGTTGTTGTACAACCCGCCACCGTCGCTTGAGGCCGTGTTGCTATCGATCAGGCAGTTCATCAGCGTCACTGCGGCCTTGTGATTGAACAGGCCTCCACCCCTATCGGCGGCCGTGTTGCCGACGATGGCGCTGTTGCTCATCCCGAGGTGCGTGTCAGATCCGGCCAGGAACACACCGCCGCCCCTTAGGGCCGTGTTGCCACTAACCACGCAGTTCCCCAGCGTTACGGTGGCTTGGTAGGCGTACAGGCCGCCACCTACCTCGGCAGCTGTGTTGCCGACAATGAGGCTGTTGTCCACACCGAGGCGCGTGCCAGAGCCGAACACGCATATGCCGCCGCCACAGTTGTGTCGGGTCCACCCCTCCGCGTGCCCGTCGGCGATGCGCGCATAGGCGATCGAGCTGGAGTCTCCCTCCATGAATCTCAGGCCGCCCCACTCGTCTGCACCGCCGTGGATGAACCGTATCGAATCGGTCTCGGTGCCAACAGCGCGGAGAGCCCCCTCGACCGTGAACGGCACATCCGCATCGAACAGCACGTCGACGCCTGGCTCGATGATGAGGGTGTGGTCTGTGGCGACGGTGCATAGCCCAACCACCCGATACGGGCTTTCGGCCTTGGTCCAGATGACGTCGAGGATGGTGCCGGAGACATTCGTTGCCGCGTGCGCGATCCCAGATACGATCGACATCGCAACCACCGCGGTCGCCAGTGCGCACTTCATGCATCTCCCCTTCTGCATGGTCATCTCAGCAGCAGCATACGTCGAACGCTCGCGAAGCTCGCGTTCGTTGGCGAATGGTTCCCATTCGCTGAGCTCCTCGCGCCGGCGTCCGCGACGGTCAAGCGACAAAGATACACGCCACTGGCGACGGACCGACCTGCGTCGTCGAGTCCGTCCCAGACGAGACCATGCCTGCCGGCATCCATCGGCCCGTCGGCCAGCACTCGCACGAGTTGGCCGGCAACGCTGTATACCGCCAACCGGGCGCGGCCGGCGGCCGGCAATGTGAAACGGAGCGTAGTCCGTGGGTTGAACGGATTCGGCGTGTTCTGGGCGAGGGAGAATCCGACTGGCGGTGGCAGCGCGGCCACTGGCGAAGACTTGTCGTACGGAAACGCGCCCATGTCGGCTCGCGAACTGTCAGGGTCGAGCGGACTTGCCGGATCGCCGGTGTCGATGCATGGCGATTCGCGTCTCAAACGGTAGTCGCCGTTGGCGGGGTCCCTGAAGAGCGGGTCGGCGTTGAGATTCCCGTCGCCGGCAACCGATGTGTCTCCCCCGATCGCGCTGTAGCGCGCCGTGAGGCGACCGCCACCCACGCCCGGGACCGTCACGACGTTCACATCGTTCGGCGAGTTGCCCCACACGACACTATTGCTGAGTTCGGCGACCTTCCCCGAGCCGATTCCCAGCCCGCCACCGTCGTTGTCCGTCACGGTGCATCGCTCCATGTCGATAGACGCGCCGTTTATGCCGCCCACATTGGGAGCTTCGTTCCCCGCGACAACACTTTGCACGATGTCGATGCTGCCCGAGAGCCCACTCACTGCTCCACCCATGACGGTGGCGCGGTTGTGCAGCATTGAGGTCCGGACGATTAACGCTCCACTGTAGGCCAGATACAGACCGCCGCCGATGCGAGCCTCGTTGCCCTGGATCGACGAGCCCGCCAGACCCACGTGGGCAACAAACGCGCCGATGCCGCCGCCGCGACTGGCGCTGTTGTCGAGGATCTCGCACCCTTCCAGCGTGATCCTGCACTCCTGGCCTTCGGTTGCCGGTTTGCCGACCAAGATGAACGGGCTGTCGCAGTGGACGCCGCCGCCATAGCCAAAGGCCGAGTTCCCGGCGATAACGGTCGAGTCGAGCGTGGCCACGGCGCCATCCAACAGCGCGATGCCGCCGCCATCCTGGGCATGGTTGCCTGAGAACACGCTGTGCGTGGCGTAGAAGCGCGGTGCCGGGGATTCCCAATCCGTGGCTCGCAACAGCAGGCCGCCTCCGGAGCCGCCGGATCGGGCGCCGCTCACTCGCGTGTAGGCCATACTGCTACTGACGCCACTGGCGATTCTTATCCCACCCCACTGGGACGAGCCGACCGGCAGGAACCGCACGCTGTCGGTCTACGTGCCGCGCGTGTGGAGTGCGCCTTCGACGCGGAACGGCACGTCCACGGCGAACAGCACGTCGACGCCCGGTTCTATTGTGAGCGTTTCGCCTGCCGGTACAGCTATCTCGCCCACTACTCTGTACGGCGAGTCGGACTCGCTCCACGTTCCGACGGCCTCGCCGGACACACCGCCGCCGATCAGCCCGCTAAGTCCGATGCTTATCGGCCCCTGGAACGGGTCCGTGTGCGTTATGGCGGCCACCAGCCCGAGCGCGTCTTCCGAGCCGGTGAATACGATGACGAACGTCGCGCTGTCGCCCGGTGCGATCTCCTTCGGGAACTCACGAGGCGTCGCGAACCCATCGGGCAACGCTATGCCCAGGACGGACTGCGCCGTCTCGCCGACGTTCCGCACCAGCAACAGGGCGGGGGTGTCGAACGTGACGTGCCGCAACGTGTCAGAGACCACGAGCCGCGGATACGCTGCGATGGGCGGGCCGCCGGTGTGGCCCATGTCCAGGCGAGTATAGTCGGGGTCCGCGTACCCGGGGTCGCCCGCGTCGATGCATGGCGAGCCGGGCAGCAGCGAGTAGTCGCCGTTGGCTGGGTCGACGAAGAGCGGGTTGGTGTTGACGTTGCCGGGGCCGGGCCTGGTGGACTCGATGGGCCCGATGTCGCTGTACTCGACCGTCCATTCGCCGACGTCCGTTCGGACGCCCCTCGCCGGCTCGCCCCACACGATGCTGTTGCTGACGTCCACAACGGTCCCGGCATCGACGGCCAGCTCCCCGCCATCGTTTCCGGCCACAGTGCTGCCGCTGACGAGAACTGCCGCGCTGTATTGCCCCTCGGCCGAACTGCACCATATGCCGCCCACCGATGGCGCCTCGTTGCCAGCGATCAGACACTGCACGAATTCGAGGTTGCTCGCCAACGCGCTGATCGCCCCATCTCTTCCCGTGGCGCGGTTGCGCAACATGGACGTCTCTCTCATTGTGACGTCGCTGTAGATGACGAACAGGCCTCCACCACGGTCGGACTGGTTCCCCTGGACCGAGCTGCCGACCAACTCCACGTCGGCAGCCCAGCCTCTGACGCCGCCCCCGTATGTGGCGCGGTTGTCGAGAACGTCGCATCCTCTCATGGAGATCCTGCAAGCTTCATTGGAGATCCCGAGTTCGCCGAGCACAGAGACAGGGCTGATGCACGAGATGCCGCCTCCGAAGCCCGCTACGGAGTTGCTGGAGATCACCGTCGAGTCGAGCGTGGCCACGGCGCCATCCATGAGCGCGATGCCGCCGCCATCCTGGGCATGGTTGCCTGAAAACACACAGTTGGCCGCATGGAACCGCGGCGCCGGTGTCTCCCAGTCCTCGGCGCGCAACAGCAAGCCGCCTCCGGAGCCGCCGGATCGGGCACCGCTCACCCGTGTGTACGCCATACTGCTACTGTCACTCCCGACGATCTCTACCCCGCCCCAGGTCGCCGCGAAGCCCGGCAGAAACCGCACGCTGTCGGCCTCCGTCCCCATGGCGTGCAGCGCTCCGTTGACCGTGAGCCTGACATCCGCATCGGACAACACGTCGACGCCGGCTTCTATGATGAGAGTGTTGTCCGTGGCCACGGTGCATTCGCCGACAACCCTGTACGGACTGCCGGCTTTGGTCCAGATGGCGTCGAGGATGGTGCCCGAGACATTCGTCTGTGCCGAGGCGGCCGACGCCAGAGCGCAACAGATGGCCAGTGCGGGGAGCAGAGAGCGGGATTGGCGCATCGTCGACCTCCTCGGTGACACGCTACGTGCACGAGCCTCGTTACATCAGAAGTTGCGCGCGAGGACGCGCCACGTCAAGTTGCTTCAGCCGGCGATCATGAAACGCGGCTTCGACGTGCGAGTGGATGGTTCGAAGAGGGCGGGACGATGGCGAAAGCACCACTGTCTCGTGCTGGTCGCTCAGGAGGCGCTACCCCTTCGCCTCTACGTTATTGAGGTTCTCCAGCGACTTGACGAGCGACTGCACGCCCTCGTCGCCGAGGCCCATTCCTTCCACGCTCTGGAACAACTGGTTCACCAGCGCCGTGCCCGGCAGCGCTATCCGCAGTTCCTTGGCAGCTTCCAGCACGAGCCGTAGGTCCTTCTGCTGCAACTTGATCATGAAGCCCGGATCGAAGTTGCGGTCGAGCACTTTCGGAGCCAAGTTGCTCATCATCCACGACCCTGCCGCCCCGCCGGAAACCGCTTCGACGACTTTGCCCACGTCGGCGCCCGCTTTGGCCGCCAGCATCAGGCCCTCGCACATCGCCAGGTTGTTCAGTGCGCCGACGATCTGGTTGCAGAGCTTCGTCGTCTGCCCCATGCCGCTCGGCCCGATGAGGGTTATCTGCTTGCCCATGGCTTCGAGTATCGGCACGCACTCGTCGAACGTGCCCTCGGGGCCACCGACCATGATCGACAGCGTGCCGTTGATCGCCCCGACGTCGCCGCCGGACACGGGCGCGTCGAGCATCATCGCGCCCTTGGCTCCGAGCGCCGCCGCGACCTCGCGTGCGACCGTCGGGCTGATCGTGCTGTGATCGATCGCGATCATCCCATCGCGTATCGACTCGATGACCCCACCGTCGCCCAGGTAGACGTGTTGGACATCGGGGGAGTCGGTGACGCAACTCAGGACCACGTCGCATTTCGACGCCACGTCGGCGGGCGAGTCGGCGCGCTCGGCGCCTGCGCCGAGGCAGTCGGCGATACCAGGTTCGCTTCTGTTCCACACGGTCACCGTGTAGCCGGCTTTGAGCAGATTCTTCACCATCGGACGGCCCATGATTCCCAGACCTATGAACCCGAGTCGTGGCTTCGACATTTCGATTCCTCCTGGAGCGATGCGCGATGACGGTTGGTATTCGGCGTCGGGACCGACCGGGCCAAGGTGTCGTGCCGAGGTGCACGCGCTCGTGTGGCCGTTCCATGCGCCCCCAGATAGATACGAGAAGGTGCGAGGGCGGACAAACCGGTCGCCCACAGACAACGAGAGCCGGGCCGTGGAGCGTGAACGTCTCCCTCGGCTCGGCTCATCGCGGTACGTGCTAGCTCAGGCTACGCCGTGCTCGTCGCGACCGCCTCCTGCAAGGCCTTCCGCTCGGCCTCCTCTGCGTCGTATTTCTCCATGTAATGCTGGTATACCTGCTTATCCTCGAACATTTCCAGAAGATCCGGGTCGATTTCCTCGTCCTTGACCATGAACCCGAGGATCTTGAACGCCTGCTCGGTTGACATCGGCTCTTTGTAAGGCCGGTCTTTGGCAGTCAGTGCCTCGCAGATATCCGCAAGGCACAAGATGCGCGATTGCAGCGCTAGCCGGCTTGCGTTCCAGCCGTTCGGGTAGCCGGTGCCGTTGAGCTTCTCGTGGTGCGCCCCGGCGAACTCGACGACGCGGGCCAGCCTCTTCGGGAACGGTATCTGCGAGAGCATCTTGATAGTCGCAACGACGTGGTTATTGATGATCTGCCGCTCTGCGTCGGTGAGGCTGCCCTTGCGGATGCTGAGATTCTGCAGCTCGTCGGCGGTAATGTAAGGAAGCTCCTTGCCGTCGCGCGTGTACGTGAGTTTCGCGATAGCTTCGAGCCTCTCGATAGCGTCGTCCTTGAGGAACTCACCGGGAGTGTTGCACTGCGCTATGAACTTCAGATCGTCGTCGAGTTGCGCGATCTTCTCCGCAAGGTCCTCGTCAATGTGAGTCAGATCCTCGAAACTGCCCCCCGCCAGCAGGCGCTCTATCTTCTGCTCGTCAGCCATGATCCGCATTCCACGGCGAATCATCTCGAAACGCGCACTGACCAGTTCGATGCGATCGAAGATCTTCTCAAGCTTGGTGCGCTTGTCGACCACCGCCTCGGGCGTGGTGATCTTGCCGATGTCGTGGAGCCACGCGGCGATGCGCAACTCGTTCATCTCATCGTAATCGAAGTTTACGTCCGCGAAGGGGCCTTCCTTCTGCGCGTTGACCGCCTTGCCGATCTCCTGACTGAGTCCGGCGACGCGCGTGATGTGCCCAGCGGTATACGGCGATTTTTCGTCGATGGCCGATGCAACCAAGCGGATCAGCGACTCGAACAACTCCTCAAGGTCGGCAAGCAGCTTCGTCTTAGTAACTGCCACCGCCGCCTGCGAGGCCAAGCTCATGATGAGGTTCTCGTACTCGGACGAGAACGGTATCGACTCCCCGCTGTCTGCGTCCTGAGCGTTGAGAAGCTGAAGCACGCCGATGATGTCACCCTCGTGGTTGCGCATCGGCGCCACGAGCATCGACTTGCTGCGATAGTCGTTGCTCGCGTCGAACTTGCGCGTGCCGCTGAAGTCGAAACCCTCTGCGACGTATACGTCCGGGATGTTGACCGTCTCACCCGTATTGGCCACGTGCGCCGCGACGAAATTCCGGACGAGCTCTCCGCCGATAGTCATTGGCAATGGCGGTGCCGGAATCGGGATATCACTCGTACCACCGGCTTTGAAGTTCTTCGACTCTGTTTGCATAATGTCGAACTTCAGCTCGGGCTCGCCCGTGGTTGCGTTCTCGTGCACCGTATATAGCGTCCCGGCATCGGCGTTCGTGAACAGACGAGCCTCCTCGACGATGCGCTCGAGCAACCGATCGAGATTGGCCTCGGCGGAAAGCGCCATGCCGATATCGGCCAGGCGCTGAACCTCGGCGGCTTTGGCTTCGCCGAACTCGCGCACTTCCGAGACGATATTCTGAAGTAGGCGGTTCAGTATCGGGTCATCGCTCAGAGCGTCTGAGGCGCCCGACAGTTTTTCCAGCAAGTCGACTTCGGAGACCATATGGTCTAACCTCCGGCCATTATACGGGTTTACGTTTGAATGACATTCCCTCGATAGCTCGCCTGTGCCGCGGCGTTCCCCCCGAAAGACCGTGCCCACGGCAGCAGATACACCGCCTTGTAATGTATCATGTTTCTGGTACAACGCAACACACGCAAGCTCTTAGGGGACTTGTGGTCGCTTCCGTCGTGCCCTTGACCGGGCGGCCAGGCGCACCCAATCTTCAACGGATTCGGCCTTCTCCCCAACTCGACGTCACCGCAGGTGCCAGTGCATTCTATCGCCTTCAACCTTGACGCAGCCGACGGCAAAGCCCGTGCTGGCACCCTGACGACCAGGCGCGGCGAAGTCGAGACGCCGATCTTTATGCCGGTCGGTACCCAGGCAACGGTAAAGACACTCTCGCAGGACGACCTGCGAGGGGCCGGGGTCAGCATTCTCCTCGGCAACACGTACCATCTGCTGGTTCGATCCGACCCGTCGCTGATCCGGCGCTTCGGAGGGCTGCACGGCTTCATGGGGTGGGACAAGAGCATACTGACCGACAGCGGCGGCTTCCAGGTCTTCAGCCTGGCTCACCTCAACCACTCTACGGATGAGGGCGTCCGGTTTCGCAGCCGCCACGACGGCTCGGAGTACTTCCTCAGCCCGGAGCGGTCGATGGAGGTGCAGCATCTGCTGGGCGCCGACATCATCATGGCGTTCGACGACGTGGCCGCCCATCCGTGCTCGATGGAACGTGCGATCGAGGCGGCGGACAGAACGATACGGTGGGCAGCGCGGTCGGCGGTTGCAC
>CAZSJP010000181.1:0-7933 GCA_964606675.1 uncultured bacterium | reverse complement strand
CTTAGGCTGAAGGGGAAACGAACTGGACAGGCGACCGATAGGCGTATTCGACTCGGGCATCGGCGGCCTCACGGTTGTGCGGGAGCTGCTGAACCAGTTGCCCCACGAGCGCGTCGTCTACTTCGGCGACACGGCGCGCACTCCGTACGGCTCCAAATCGGTTCAGACCGTTACCGAGTTCGCTCGTGAAGACTGCCGGTTCCTCCTTCGGCACGACGTCAAGCTGGTGGTCGCGGCCTGCAACACAGCAACCGCGTACGCCCTTGACACGCTCACCGCCGAATTGCCGGTGCCCGTCGTGGGCGTAATCGAACCGGGCGCCAGAGCCGCGGCCGTCAAGAGCCGCCGCAAGCTCGTGGGCGTGATAGGCACGCAGGGGACAATCGCCTCGGGGTCCTATCAGCGCGCGCTGGCCGACCTCGACCCCAGCATATGCGTGTTCGCGAAGCCGTGTCCGTTGTTCGTGCCGCTCGCCGAGGAAGGATTCACGGACGACAGCGACCCCGCATTGCTGATCGCGCACGACTACTTGGACCCGCTCCGTGAGGCGATGATCGACGTGCTGGTGCTCGGATGCACGCACTATCCGCTGCTGAAGAACGTGATCCGCAAAGTGGTCGGGCCGGAGATAACGCTGACGGACTCCGCGGAAGAGGTGACGACCATGGTCGCGCGTCTGCTCGCCGAGGACGGCCTCGCAAGCGACGGCGAAGCTCCGTTCGGACACCGATACTACGTCTCGGACGTACCTTACAAGTTCCGGGAGATGGGCGAGCGCTTCCTCGGACACGCACTCCCCGATGTCGAGCAGGTGTCTGTTCCGCCCGGCGAGGCGACGTCTTGACGCGCAGACGCGCACCAGTGAGGGAAGTATGAACACGGCGAAGCCCGACATCGGCTGCTCCCTGTGCAACGGCCTGGGAGGCAAAGGATATCACCTCGACAACAACAGCCGCGCCAAGCGCACGCAGAAGCCGCTTGTCGTCGTTTGCGAATGCGTGTATCCTCTGTGCTTCTGTGGTGCGATGCTCCCGACGTCCACGCAACAAGGGCCGACCTACGACGAGCTGGCGTCGCGTGCCGACGAGGCTCTCAGTGAGCGCGATTGCCCATGCCACGGTGTCAGGCGCACTGTCGCGAGCATCAACATTGCGCTCGAAGAGGCCGACATACCGGACCTCTACCAGGGCAAGCAGTTGGAGGACTACAGCATCGCGTTCGGCGACGGACGGAAGATACCCGGTGCAGAGCGGGCGCGCAGCGAGGCGATCGAAGTGATGAAGCTCGTGGTAGACGGCAAAGAGGGTGGTGGGCTTTTCCTCTACGGACCTCCAGGCGACGGCAAGACGCTGCTCGCGAGCGCGCTACTGACAACGCTGATACTCCACACGGGGCGGCGCGGGTTGTTCGTGAAGCTGACTCTCGGGTACTTCGAGCGCCTGCGCAAGACATTCGACGACTCCGAAGAGGAGACGGCGACGCAAGTTATCAACAGACTGTCGCGGATACGCTACCTCGTGTTGGACGACCTTGGCGCCGAGCGCAGAAGCGAGTGGGAAGTCGAGTGGCTGTACAATCTCATCGATGCCCGCTACCAGAACCGCCGCCCCATCATCGTCACGAGCAACAATCCGCTCGAAGACCTCCAGTCGGCCTCCAGCAAGCGAATCTACTCGCGCCTGAAGCACATGTGCACCGTCGTCAAGATGCCCGATCAGGACCTGCGCGAGCACTTCGCCTACGTGACATGAACGGCTTCGAGCCTACCGCGGAGTGGCGCCCGAAGAAGTCGCTCGGGCAGAACTTCCTCATCGACGCGAATATCGCCAGGCGCATAGTGGACCTGGCCGACATCCGTCCGGACGAGACCGTGTTGGAAATCGGCCCGGGGCGCGGCGCGCTCACCGGCATGCTCTGCGAGAGGGCCGCGCACGTGGTAGCGGTCGAGATCGACGAGGAAGTGGCCACCACACTTCGCGACCGGGACCTCGCCGACAACCTCACCATCGTGCGAGAGGACGTGCTCAAGTCGGATCTGCGCTATCTTGGCGACAACGCCCTACCGGTGGGCGCGCGCGTCGAGAAGTGGCCGGTGGTGGGGAACCTCCCCTACGTCATCGGCAGCAGACTGATGGTATCGCTGGTGATCCAGGCGCGGTCGGTGGACCGGGTCACCTTCATGGTACAGCTCGAGGTCGGCGACCGTTTGCTAGCCGACGCCGGCTCTCGGACGTATGGGCTGCTCTCGGTAATGCTCCAGGCGACTGGTGAGCTTCGCCGCGGGTTCACGGTGCCTCCGCAAGCGTTCCGCCCGGTTCCCAAAGTGACGTCGCTGGTTCTCACCTGGCGAAGCGCCCCCCCTGACGACCTCGATATCCCCGCGCTTCTGACGACCGTAAAGGCGGCATTCGCGCATCGGCGCAAACGCCTGAGCAACTCGCTGCGCAGCCTCGCGAGAAAGGGCGACCTGGACCTTGCCCGTGAGGTCCTCCTCGCGTGCGACGCTGCGGGCGTCGACCCTGGTGCGCGTGCCGAGCAGCTCTCGCCCGAGCAGTTCATAGCCCTCAGCCGCGAACTCCAGGATCGCGGCGCCGTCGGGCGGACGTCGCCATGAGGCGTTCACTCGCTGCCCGCGGCGTACGGCGGGCGACGTGGCTTGTCGCCGTCCTCGCCCTCCAGCCCCTGTTCGACGTGGCTGTAGCATCGGACTACGCGCTCGACTTCAGCAAGAACCTGAATGTCTGGGCGTGGGACCATGCCCTCGGATGGAACCACACTTTCGGCAGCGGACTGGCGCTCTCGGCGGATGCGACGCACGCGCGGAAAGTGTCCGACATAGCCTTCGGTCTCTCTCGCGAATCGCGGACGACGGGTGGGAACGCGGCCCTGGACTACGCGATCTCACCAACTCTGTCGGTGGGCGGCACGTTCGAGCTGTTTCACTCGCGCCTGAGGAGCGGCGGCGTGGTGGCAACCGTCGCGTCAGAGCGCGTCAGCGCCGTGTCGACATACCGCCCCCTGCCGGAGATCACGCTGCGCCAGTCCGTCGGCGGTGCGCACGACGCACGACGCGGCGTGTCGAATGCCGGGCCGGCTTACGATGTCTCGGCGAACATCTCGCCCTTCCGCAGAGCGTTCGGCGGCCGCGGACCGCGGTTGTCGGTCTCCTACAACCGAAATGCGGTGCTCTCGCGGCAGGGAGACATGAAGGGCGAGTTCGCCCTCGACGCCAGCTACTCCGCTGGTGAACGCATCTCCCAGCGCGTCTACGTTCGCGACCGGCGCGAGGAGCAGAAATACGTCGGGCAGTCGGCCGGTGGCCAGATCCTAGGCCGCAGAACCGCAAGCAGAATGTTCGGTGCCAGCGCGACGGCCGGGTCCGGGTGGGTAGGAGACATCGAAGCCAGCGCCGAGTACCGGACCGGCGACGTCGAAGACGACGCGAGCGACGACCCGGCGCACCTGAAGTACAAGACCGACAACACCACCCGAGCCTGGTCGCTTGGGCTCGAATGGACAGCCCCGATACGAGAGCCGCTCCTATCGTATACCGTATCCGCGAGCGAAAATAGGCGCGACGCGGACCCGATAGAGCGGCTGGTGCCGGGGTCGGAGGACTCCACGACGGAGTTGCCGAATCAGCTCGACCGACGGCAGAAGTCGCTGAGCATGTCGGTTGCGTCGTCGTTCTTCGTCGGGCCAAGCGATTCGGTGGCCATGGTCGGCACCATGTCGATCTCACGCGACCACACCCCGTCGGCCGACGAGGTGAACGACCGCGACGACTTCTCCAGATCCATCATGGGCACGTACAGGCACACTTTCCGGCAAGGCTCGTTCGTAGAACTGCGAATGGAACGGGCCGAGCGGCATCGCGTGTGGCTCAACCGGCAACGATCGGCGAACAACAGGTGGGAGCGTGCGCTCAACTTCTGGGCCACCACCAGTGCGAATCTCGGAATCCTCGCCCTGACTCAGCGTGCCTTCTTCAGAACCGAGCAGGAAGAGTTCGACTTCGACTATCTCACGCCCGATGAGCCACGCAGCCGCAACACGCGACTTGCCCGACTCGTGTTCGACGGTGTCCTGCCCTGGGCAAGGCGCGGCGAGCTCTCGCTCAGCTACTCGGCTGAGGCGCGCACGCGCGGAACGCTACTGCCGGCCGACGAGCCGGGGCAACGTCCGACCATCTGGCAACTCACGAGCAACAGCCTCGCCCACGTCGTCAGGCTTGCGCTCGGCGCGCCTCTCGGGCGTGAGTGGCGTCTCGCGCCGGCAGTGTCATTCAGTAGACGGCGGGAGTACCGCCCGACGCAAGCCAGGTGGAATCCGTTCCGGCTCGGCGTGGAACTCGACAAGCAGGAGGCGCTCGAAGTGGAGGCCGGGCTCACGTATAGGCCGACCCACGGGGCGCTTGGCGGCAACGACGTCCTATCGATCAGCGTCAGCCGAGTGTACCGCCGCCGAACGACGTTCAGCGATCGGCGAAGCTACCTGTCGATGGCCTACCAGCACATGTTCTAGCGTGCGCCGCCCCCGTTGCATCGTCCGACCGCATGACGTATTCTCTGCGCGTTCGACCCAGAGAAGGAGATGAGCATGCCCGAGATGCCGAAGATAGCAGCGATCATCACGACCTACTTCCCCAATTCCCATGCAGACGTGATCGTGACCCGGTTCCTGGAGGGCTTCCCCTCCGACGAAGGCGTCGTGCCGCCCCAGAGCGAGATCGTCTCGATGTATCTCGACCAGGTCGGCCCGAACGACATGGGCGTTGCCAAGGCCGAAGAGCACGGCGTGCCGATCTACGAGAGCATCAAGGGCGCGCTCACCTTAAGATCGAGCGAACTGGCGGTCGACGGGGTGATCCTGGTCGGCGAGCACGGCGACTATCCGCGCGACGAGTGGGACCGGCAGATGTACCCACGCCGCCACCTGTTCGAGCAGATCTGCGGCGTTTTCGCGGAGACGGGCAAGGTCGTCCCCGTGTTCAACGACAAGCACTTCTCGTACAACTGGCCGGATGCCGACTGGATGTACAAACGCGCCCAGGAGCTTGCCGTGCCGCTCATGGCGGGGTCGTCGGTGCCTCTAGCATGGCGCCAACCGGAGTTGGAGCTGGATCTCGACACCGATATGTCCGAAGCGCTGGTGGTTGGCTTCGGCCCGGTCGAGGCTTACGGCTACCACACGCTCGAAGTCCTGCAATGCATGACCGAAAGACGGCAAGGTGGCGAAACGGGCGTAGCGGCGGTCACGTGCCTCGGTGGCGACGATGTCTGGGAGGCCGGTCGCAAAGGCGTATGGTCGCAGACCCTCGCCGACACGGCGATCGACAGAGTCTTCACGAAGAAAGACGAGGCCATGCAAACCGGTTGCCCCGAACCGGTCGCGTTCGTGGTCGAATACCGGGACGGCCTGACGGCTACGGCGCTGACGCTCAACGAATACATCGTCGACTGGGCGTTCGCCGCCAAAGTCGGCGGGGAGGTCGTAGCCACGGAGTTCGCGCTGGAATACGGCGCGCCATTCTCGCACTTCGGGTACCTGAGTCGCAACATGGAGCGGATGTTCATCACGGGGCGGCCGCAGTACCCGGCCGAGCGCACGCTACTGGCGACCGGCATCATAAGCGCCGTGATGGAATCTCGTGCCAAGAACGGCAAACGCATCGAGACGCCGTATCTCGATATCAGCTACAAGTCGTACGACGAGTTGCCGATACGCCCGGTGAACTCGAAGCGCCCCGGCAAGACGGGTGAGGGCTACAAGCCGATCGGCTATCTTGACGAGCAGTGAGGGACGGCAAGTGGGTCAGCTGGATGGCAAGGTAGCGATCGTTACGGGCGCCTCGGGCGTCATCGGGAGCGCTTGCGCGACACTGTTCGCGCGCGAGGGTGCACGAGTCGTCGCGGCGGACGTCGCGGACGACAAGGGCGAGGCGGTAGTCGACGCCATCCGTGCCGACGGCGACGAAGCGACCTACGTGCATTGCGACGTGTCGGACTCGGCCGAGGTCGATTCCATGGTCGCGACGACCGTGGAGACCTACGGACCGATCGGCGTGCTGCATACGAACCCCTTCTGGTCGTCTGGCGCGAAGATCGGCGAGATGACCGACGAGAACTGGCACAAGACGATAGCGGTCACGCTCGATGGCGTGTTCTACTGCTCGCGGGCGGTGGTGCCGTCGATGCTTGAGTTGGGCGGCGGCTCGATGATCCACACGTCGTCGGTGGCGGGCGTCGTCGGTCTTGCGAGCACGCCGGCGTATTGCGCCGCGAAGGGCGGAGTGGTGCAACTCTCGCGGGCCATCGCACGCGACTACGGCAGGCAGGGCATCCGCTGCAATGCTCTCTGCCCCGGCAACGTCCTCGCCAAAGAGCGGCTGCCCGACACGGGCGGCTTGCTCGAAACGATGCAACGCATGTCATGCCTCGGACGAAGCGCCTCAGGCGAAGAGATGGCGACGGCCGCGGCCTTTCTTGCGTCGGACGCCTCCTCTTGCGTCACGGGCAGCGCACTGATGGTTGACGGCGGTTGGACGACGCTCTGAGCGCGCGTGGCCGAGCGGATCGGTCGGAGGAAGCCCGGATGGGCCAGATGAGTGGGCGCGTGGCTATCGTCACAGGCGGAGCCGGAGCCATCGGGAGCGCGTCGGCGGTCGAGCTTGCACGACAGGGCGCGAAGGTCGCCATAGCCGACATCGTTGACGACGCCGGCGAGGATCTCGCGGCAGAGATCCGCGGCGAAGGCGGCGAGGCCACATACACCCATTGCGACGTCGCCCAGGTCGATGAGGTCGACGGGCTGTTCGAGAAGACGGTGAAGGATTACGGACGGCTCGACGCGCTCCACACGAACGCGTTCTGGTGCCGATCGACGGAGCTTACGGACCTCACCGACGAGGAATGGAGCCACACGCTGGCCGTGACGCTCGACGCGGTGATGACTTGTTCGAGAGCGGCCGTGCGGCAGATGCTAACCTCTGGCGGTGGTGCCATCGTCAACACCTCGTCGGTGAACGGCGTGGTGATCTCTATGCCCAACTTCGCGCCGTATTGCGCCGCCAAGGGCGCGGTGATTCAGCTCAGCCGCTCCATCGCCTCAGACTACGGCCAACGCGGCATCCGCTGCAACGCGCTGTGCCCCGGCAACGTGGTCCGTCGCGAGCGCGCACCCGAGTCGCTTTCGCCGGACAATATCATCTCGTGGCAGACCTGTCTCGGCCGCAGTGCCTACACCGACGAGATAGCGAAAGTCGCGGCGTTCCTGCTGTCCGACGCAGCCTCGTACATAACCGGAGCCAGCGTCATGGCCGACTGCGGCTGGACGTCGATCTAGCGTGGCGGCAGGCTTCGACACCCTCTGGCAGCGGCAGACCGGATACCAGAACGCGGGCATCGTGGCCGCCACGGTCGGTGGCTCGACACGCCTGCTCATGACCGGAACTCGGCTCGTGGGTGGCCGTCGCGAGTCGTCGGTCTTCGCCATGTCGCCCGACGGCGAATGTGTGTGGAGCATCGCTCTCGGGCACCCCGTCGAGGACCGCTACGTCTGCGTCTTCCCGAAGGTCGTCGATGTCCCTCTGCGTGGGCCCTGCCTGTTCTACAGCACCGGCTCGTCGGACAACGAGCGCCCTGAGCCCGGCCTCGCGCGCCTCGCAGATGCCGGCACCGGCGAGACCATATGGGAGACCCGCACGCGGTCGCACCATGCAGGGAACGGCTCGTGCCTGGTCGTCGGCCAGGGCGACGACGCAGCGCTGGTCTGGTGGGATTCATCGACGATCTTCTGCAACCGATTGGCCTCGGGCGAGCACCTGTGGCGCTACGACGACCGTGTGCAGATCTGCCACGGCAGACCCGGTCTCATGGGCGATGGCGCCGATGCGGAGATCGTATTCGGCACCGAGTACTCGTGCGACGACGGC
>CAZSJP010000180.1:0-7959 GCA_964606675.1 uncultured bacterium | reverse complement strand
ATCATCAACTTCCTCAGCTTGGGTGGTGACAACGTCATGACATTCCACACCTAGTCCGCGTCGCCGCCTTCGGCGGCAACGCGGACTCTGGGAGTCTGTCTTCGTGGCCTGCGGCCACTCCGCAGACTCCCGGGGCGCTGTAGCCCCTTGTCCGCCGCCGTGGGCGGCGACGTGAGATCCGCGGCGCAAGGGTGCTAGCTTCGGCGGGTAGAGCCCTACTGAAGGAGTGACGACATGCCAGCACACGATGAGCGAACGCAGGCCGAGTGGGAAACCGACGCTCGAGCACTGCTCGATGCGGGCGACGCGTTTCGCGCGTACGACGTGGCGAAGGCGGGCCTGCGGCAGCACCCGGGCGCCATGAAGCTCATTCAGACAGCCGTATTCGCGCTGAAGGATGCCGGTGCGCTCGAGGAGGCGCGGACGCTTCTCGAGCCGTTGGTGAGCGGCGCCGCGCTGAGCAACGAGACGCTCAAGGGCGTCTTTTCGTCGCTGCGAGAGGTCGTTGGCACAGTGGGCGAGACGGACGAGCCGTCGGACAGCGATCTGTCGCATCTGGGCGAGCAACTCGTCGGTCTGCGCGCTCTCAGCCGTTTCTGGGAGCGCGGCATGGAGCTGGACTCGGAGACCATCGGCTCCATGGCGGCAATCTACAAAGAGATCTACAGGCGAGCCGGAGGCGTCGAAGACGCCAGTCGCTCGAAGGACCTGTATCTCCGCGGTTTCAGATCGACCGGCGCGTACTGGCTCGGCATAAACGCCGCCACAATGTCTCTGTTGCAGGGCGAGGCCCGCGAAGCGAGACGGCTGGCGAGCGAAGTATACTCGATCTGCACAAACAGCGGCGAAGAAGACTACTGGACCATGGTTACGATAGGCGAGGCGTTGCTGGTCCTGGGCAACAAGGACGACGGCGTCCGCGCGTACCGCGAGGCGTTGCGCAAGTTCGACACGCAGCCGAGGCAGATAGTCTCGTCGCTGACGCAGCTCCACCTTCTGCGCGATCACGGGATCGAACTGCCCGAGGAGCTGTTCGAGATACTGAAGGCGCCCACGGTGATCGCGTTCACGGGCCACATGTTGGATCGCCCCGGCGGCGACCCTCGGTTTCCCCCCTGGCTCGATATACCCGTGCGCAAGGAGATAGACGAGGCACTCAGCCAGCTGGAGCCGCGAGACGGGCACGCTATTGGCTACTGCTCGGCCGCGTGCGGCGCCGATATCCTCTTCGCCGAGGCACTTCTGGATCGCGGAGACGAGGTCAACATCGTCCTGCCATTCGATCTGGCGGACTTCGAGGCCACGAGCGTCGGCCACGCCGGCGCGGCGTGGGTCCGCCGCTTCCGCCAGACTCTCAGCGACGCGTCTTCGGTCACGTACGCCACAGAAGAACTCTACCTCAACGACGACGTCCTTTTCTCCTTCAACGCCATGGTCGTGAACGGAAGGGCAAACCTGAGAGCGAAGTCGCTGGTGACCGAGCCGCACCTCGTCGCCGTCTGGGACGGGAAGGATAATGCATTGGTCGGTGGAACGTCCGACACCGTGAAACGCTGGGCCGATCGATCGACGCTCCTCGTCATCGACCTCGACCGGGTGTTGCGCGAGGCGTCCGAGGTCTGCACCGACGACCTTGCCGACGTTGCGGCGCCAGTAGTCAGGAAGGGAACGTTCGGGACCGAGACCTGGCGGGGATGCGACCGATTCGTCAAGACGATGCTGTTCGCGGACATCAAGGGATTCAGCTCGCTGAAAGAGGAGCACATCCCGTTCTACGTGTACACATTCCTCGATCACGTCAGCAACCAACTGATCGCAGCGGGCGTGATGACCGCGGATCGGGAAGCCGACACCGGGTTCGTCAACACGTGGGGCGACGCGATATTCGCGGTGAAGGACGATGCCTGCTCGATGGTCGAGTATGCACTGGCGCTACAGCGAGTCGTCTGCGACACCGACTGGTCCGAACTGGGGTTCACGGGCCAGATGAGCATCCGCATCGGATTGCACGCCGGACCGGTCTACGAGGGAAAGGATCCTATCACCGGTCGGCCGAACTACTACGGTTCGCACGTGAACAGGGCCGCGCGGATAGAACCTGTCACCGTGCCGGGGTACATATATGCCAGCGAGCAGTTCGTGTGCATGCTGACGATGGAGCAGATCGAGGCGCGCAAGGGCGGCGAAGACTGTGTGCCCGAGTTCGCGTGCGAGCCGGTAGGGACGATCGAGCTCGCCAAAGACTTCGGTTCGCAGGCGATATTCATGGTCAGGAGCAAAGTGGGCGGAGCCGCGTCAGGCTGACGCGTGGACATCTGTCGTTCTGGTGGCGGTTTCGGTGGGGTTGCCTGCTCCCGACGTTGCGGCGGCCAATGTGGCGACAGGTGCGCGTCGCTGGCGCCATGACGTCGCAGCCGCCGGCCGCCAGGTCGGAGCCGCGATCCGGATCGGCGCAGGCATCTCCGCAGAAGTCCGGAAACGCGCTGTCGGCTCCTCGGACGAACGACTGCCGAGTGCTATCTCCGTGCTGCAATCCTACAGATGCGCCAGAATCCAGCCGACTGTGCCGCCGGCAACGCACACCAGCATCCGCGCTTGTGCGGTTGCGCTGCCCGTCGGGGCCGCGAATGTCCTTCGAATCCGTTCAACGAGTTGGCTCATCGCATCAACCCTCCGATTCGCTCGCCTTGTCGATTCCGATACCCTTCATGCCAGATCAATGGGTATCGAGGTTGCACATGTAATATGGACTGAGGGGCGACGTTTGTCAACCCCTTCCGGCGCGCTGGAAGGAAGGTCACCGCCGGGATGGAGTCAGAGAATCCGGGCGAAGCCCGCGCCGTCCGAGACGCGCCGCGTTTGCCCGTGCATGTAGCACACGCTGAATCCGCGTCTGGGGACTTCAGTGCGATTCACGTCGGACCGATGCAGCAGCCAGTTGTGCAGCATGATGCCTTCGCCCGGCTCCAATTCGATGTGAACGACACGATCGTCCGGGCAGTGTTCGGCCACGTGTTCCTCGGCGATCGTATGGCCCTGGTCGCTCAGCAGCCCCAGGCGATGGGTGCCCGGGACGACCTGCACGCACCCGTTCTCGATCGTCGCCGGGTCCAGCGCAGTCCACAGAGTCACCAGCGGGTCCCTGTCGAGGCCCCACCCGTCGCCGCCGTCCTGATGCCACGGGAGCAACGTTCCCTTCAGCGCGGGCTTGTTCATGAACATCGCTCGGAACACCGAGACGGGCGCATGCCTTCCGTATATCTCCCCGCATATCTCACGGAAGAGCGGCTTCCGGATGAACGCGAGGAAGGTCGGGTCGTACTCCAGGTCCTGGATCTTCCGATAGGACAGAGTTGCACCCTTGTGCCCGCTCGTTTGAGGGGGCAACTTGTCATAGCCGCCGTCATCGCTGTCGAGTTGCATCAGCATTCGGTCGTAGTCTACGTCGGCCGTGCCCATCATGATATCGTCTATTTCGCGCTGCATGGTCGCAAGCTCGTCGTCGCCGGCGACCGCTCCGAGCCGAAGATAGCCGTCGCGGAAATACTGGTGCCACCGCTCGTCATCGATAAGGTTCGACACGTCGATATCCTTCCCATCACCGGTCGGGTGTTGCCGTTGGGGCGAAGGGGCCCCATCGTGAACACGTTCGGCAGCGGGCCCCATCGCCTGATCTCACAACAGCGTGGCGGCTGCCGGCGTTCCGCCAAGCGGGCGATGGGCGACTACGCCGGTGTCGGCTCGGGCCGTTGGTTGTGCGGTGCGTTGGTGGCGGGCACGTGGCGCGCCCCTGCACCGACGAGGTCGTCGAGAGCCAGATACAGGCAGGGCACGAGGATAAGCGTGATGCCGGTCGCGAACAGGATGCCGTATCCCAGCGACACGGCCATGGGGATGATGAACTTGGCCTGACGCGAGGTTTCGAAGATCATCGGCGCGAGGCCGCCGTACGTCGTCAGCGTGGTCAAGATCACCGGGCGCAGTCGTCTGAGGCCCGCCTGAGTGATGGCCTCGTAGGCGCTGGCGCCCCTGTCTCGCTGCGTGTTGGCATAGTCGATCACGATGAGAGAATCGTTGACGACGACACCCGACAGCGCCACGATGCCCATCATGCTCATCAGGCTGAGCGGGTACCCCATCACCAGATGCCCTATGATCGCGCCGACGATCCCGAACGGTATGGCTGCCATCACGATCAGCGGCTGCGCGTAGCTGCGAAACGGTATCGCCAGCAAAGCGTAGATCACCAGCATTGCGAGGATGAAGTTGCCGAACAGGCTGCTTGTCGACTCGCTCATGTCGGCCTGGCGCCCTTCGAAGCCGGCGGTCAGCCCCGGGTATCTCTCGATGAGGGCCGGGAACACCTCTGCAACGAGTGTCGCCTGGATCTGATTGGTCTCGCTATCGGGGACGACGTTTGCGCCTACCGTCACGGTTCGTCGCGCGTTTCGTCGCGTGATGGCCGTGTATGCGTTGCCCCGTTGGACGTGCGCTATCTGCGAGAGGCGCACGTCGCCGCCACCGGGCGTGCGGATGTAGAGTTGCTCTATGTCCCCGTGGCTGTCTCGCTCGTTCTCCGGAAGCCTGACCCGCACGGTCACTTCGTTCCGACCGCGCTGCTGACGCAGGGCTATTCGTCCTTGGTACGAGTTCCTGATCTGCCGCGCGATTTCGTTCGAGGTGAGCCCGAGGCTTCTGCCTTCGATTCCGAGGCTGAAATCGATCTGCTGCTTCCCTGGGCTGTATCCGTCGTCGATGTCGGTCGTATTCGCGAACTCGGCGAATTGGGCTGCCAGGTCCGAACTTGCACGTTCCAACACGCCGAAATCGCGGTGGCTCAGCTCCACCGTGAGCGATTTGCCCCGGCCCGGGCCACCCCGGTTCGACTCGAAGAGCATCGACTCGACCCCTGGCAGGAGGCCTACTTTGCCGCGCCAGAGCCTGGTGAAGTCGCCGGTCTGGATCGGCCTGACGTCCGGTGCGGTGAGGTAGGAGATAACTTCGATCTTGGCGCCGTCGATGTTGGCGAATACCCCCGATACCAGGGACGTGCCCCCGTTCTCTTTCGCTATCTCTTGCGCCGCGGCAACGACGCGGTCTCTCACTTCCGTCGCGGACCCGAGTGTCGTGCCGCTCGGCAGCGTAATCGTGGCGACCGACTGATCGGATTCTATGCGGGACATCAGGACGATGCCGATGCGCCCGCTGAAGACGTACGTCAGCGCGAGCACCAGCACTCCGGCTCCGATCGCGATCGTGACGTACCGCCATCCGAGCGCCTTCTGTAGGAGCGGCTCGTAGTAGCTGTCGCGGAACCGCGTGAGCGCTCCGCTGGCGAAGCCCTGCCATCGCTCCAGGTGCCGTATGACGCGATTGGAGCCACCACCGTTCTTCTCGTGGGCGAGGTGGGCCGGCAGGATGAACAGCGCCTCCACCCACGATATCGCGAACGCGGTGATAACCACGACCGGTATGACCCGGAAGAACTTGCCCATCAGGCCGGGGACGAAGAGCAGCGGCATGAAGGCCACTATATTTGTGATAATGCTGAATGATACGGCCTTCGTGATGTCGCCGGCGCCCTTGATGGCCGCCTCGACGAAATCCATTCCTTGCTGCTGGTACTCGTATATGTTCTCGCCCGCGATGATAGCGTCGTCGACCACGATCCCAAGCGCGAGGATGAAACCGAACATGCTGATCATATTGATCGACACGTCCAACGACGGCATGAAGAGCACCGTGCCGAGGAACGATATCGGGATGCCCATCGTCACCCAGAACGCCAACCGCAGCTTGAGAAACGTTCCCAGAAGCAGCAAGACCAGGCCGAGGCCGATGAACGCGTTCTTGAGCAGGAGGTCGAGCCGCTGGCGGTAGATTTCGGACCGGTCCGAGCTGATGACGTAGTCGATGCCCGGGGGTAGGCCGGCCTTCAACTCGGCGAGCGCTGTGGCCGCGGCCTCCGATACGCCGATGGGAGTCTGGTCTCCCACACGGTCGATCAGAATGCCGATCGCGGGGTGTCCGCCGTAGGTCGCCATACGGTCGGTATCCTCGAACCCCTCGGTCACGGTCGCGATGTCTCCGAGCCGGAGCACGCTCCCACCGGGTTCGGACACAACGGCGACTTCGGCGAACTGTCGCGCCCAATCGCGGCGGTCCCGCACGCGCAGCAGAATCTCCTGGCCCGAGGTCTTGATGCTGCCACCGGGGAGTTCCACCGCCGATTGCCTGATGATTCGCGCCACGTCGTCGAGGGTCAGCCCGTAAGCGCGCAGGTTGCCCAGCGGCACCTCGACGGCGATCTCGTAGTCGCGGACGCCCGATAGCTCGACTTGCGTGATCCCGGGCGATTGCAGCAGGCGATCTCGCACGGACTCGGCCAGCTCCCGCAGCACCCATTCGTCGGCGTTCCCATAGAGCTGAATCGCCAGCACGTTCCGTCGGCGGGTTGCCAGCGCTATCTGCGGCTCCTCTATCTCCTCCGGGAACGTCAGGATGCGGTCTACCTGCTGCTGTATATCCTGGTATATCCTCTGCGCATCCTTGCCCTCGACCAGTTCCACGGTGACTAGACCGACGCTCTCGCGCGCGGTCGATCCGATCTCTTTGACCCCGTCGACGCCGCGGACAGCCTCCTCGACGACGAGGATCACTCCCTGTTCGATCTCCTCAGGGCTGGCTCCGGGGTAGACGACGCTGATGGTCACGCGGTCGAGGTCGAACTCCGGGAACACTTCCTGCTTGACTCGCGAGCTCATCATCAGCCCGCCCACGATGAAGAGCACCATCAGCAAGTTCGGCGCGATACGGCTGTTGACCATCCACGCGATGGGTCCTCTGACGAATCCCGATGGCGACTGTTCTCGCTCAGACATCTGCATGCCAACCTTCTGAAGCTATTGCGTGTTCCGCGCTACTCGCTCGCGTCGGTGCCCTGTGCACGACCGTCGTCTGCGACTCGCAGCACCATGTCTTGTACCGGGGCGGACAGGTCGGACGTGACCAGGCGCTCGCCCTGCTGGATTCCGCTCGTTACAAGGGATTTGTCGGCGCCGCGATAGGCGATGCCGACGTGGCGAATCTCAAGCTTGTCGCTTCGGTTCATGATCCAAACCGCGCCGCCGTTGCGTATCGCGTTGCGATTCACCGCTGCGACAGACGATAGGGTCGCGCCTACGATCTCTACTCGAACGTACATGCCTATGATGAGTGGCGGAGCGCCGACGTTCTCCTCGCTGCGTGAGAGCGGATCGGAGACCGACACCAGCAGGCTTGCCATGCGGCTCTGGGGGTCGAGCTTCCCCGCGAGTCGCATGACTCGGCCGGTGCGGTACGACCCGGCTCGCCAGTCTGCGTCGTTGTGCACACGGACCTCGGAGCCGATTTCGCCCGGTCCGTTGGGTATGTCGATCCACTTCAGCTCGCCGACAGGCACTGCGACCTCGACCCAGAACTCATCCGAGCCGGCGAGGTAGGCGATGCGAGTGCCGGTGGAGACTTGGGCGCCGAGATCGACGTAGCGGTCGGTGATGACAGCGTTGAACGGCGCTCTGACGGATGTTCTGGACAAATCCAGCCGCGCCTTGGCGAGGACCGCCTCGGCGGCACCGACCGCCGCCTCCGCCGCAGCCAGTTGCGGTTTGCGGAGAGCGAGATCGCCCCCGCTGCCGGCAGGCCGGTCACTCAGGAGTGCGTACTCGCGCGCCGCTACCGCCTGGCGACCCATCTCCAGGGCCAGTTCGGCACGCGCACGGGCGACGTCGCTGGTTCTTTGGCGGACCGCAATCGCGTAGTCGGCCGGGTCTATCTTGACCAACACCTGCCCGGCCTCGATACGCCCACCCGGAATCAACTCCGGGCTGACGGCCACGATCGGGCCGTTCACCGACGGTCGCAGTTCGGTTTCGTGTGCCGGCCTGACGGTGCCCATTGCATGAACGATGGCTTGCTCGT
>CAZSJP010000179.1:0-7975 GCA_964606675.1 uncultured bacterium | reverse complement strand
GCCACCGGCCGGCGACAGCACAAGCCCGAGGACAGTGAGAACCGACCCCAACGCTGCAGCGATGAGGATGTCCCTGGACGACGGCAGACGGATCGCCAGCAAGACCAGCACCACGTACGGAACTCCCATCGCGACGCCCAACGGTATCAGTTGGTCCGTGGCGAAGACCGCGGCCGCCCACGCGGCGCCCACACCGTAGATCCACCATTTGGCATTTCCTTGATCGCTCGCGCTCTCGGTCGCGGCGCTCTGCGTTGTCGATTCTTGCGTATCCATGCCGAACCTCTCCTTCAGGGCTATATCGCAGCCTCGCCTCTAGCCTATCCACTGTCCAGCGGGCGCGACCGGCCCACGATTGCCACTGTTGCCCGCTCCCGCGGCGGCGCTGCGCCCGAGTTGCACGTATTTCGCGATCTCCTCGGCGGAGAGGAGCCTTCTTCCTATCAGGCCGAACGCGTCGATCACGCCGTCCTGAAGCGACCCGCGGGTCTCCAGCCGGGCGAAATCGACGCCCAAGCCGATCAGCGTCTGCGCTGCGTCGGGCGAGAAACCCGTGATGATGGCTTGTGCGCCGAGCACGGCGGCCGAGTCGACGACCGACATCAGATGGCGCGTGACGGCTGTATCCATTACCGGCACTCCCGTGACGTCCACGAGCGCCACGCGCGCCCGCTCTTCGCTGATGGCGCTCAGCAGCCGCTCGGTCATCTGCGATGCGCGCTGTGTGTCCAGTGTTCCGATTAGAGGCATCAGCAAGATGCCGTCAGCTACCTTGATTATCGGCGTAGTGAGCCCTTCGATAGTCTCGCTTTGAGCCTCTATCTCGGCGTTCGCTTCTTCGATTTCGGCCTGACGCTGGGTAAGCTCGTCCAGCGTCTGTTTCTGGGCCTCGTACGCCTGGAGTTGCGCTTCCTCCGATTCGGCTATCGCAAGCGACATGTGCTGCATCGCCGTCAGCAACTGCCCGGTCTCGTCGCCGGAGACCTCATCGATCTCCACACTTCTGTCGCCGGCGGAGATGCGGTCGGCAATGCCGGTCGCTGCGTTCAGGGGATCGGTGATCGCTCTGGTGACGTAGAGGCCGACTACGCCTCCGATCACCAACCCGACCACGGCCATCACTACCACGACCTGCGCGGTCGTCGCCTCGTCGTCTTTCGCTCGCGATATCGACTCTTTGGCGAATTGCCCGAAGATGGCGCCCGCTTCGTGCAGACGCCCGAACAATACCCCTTCGTCGGCCTCGATCTCCTCTTCGTGAGCCAGGGCGTCGGCATACAATCCGGCGTCGACGTTGGCGATGACCTCTCTGATATGCTCCCTGTACTCGATGTAGATATCCTCGACGCTGGCGAGCTGTTCCTCTATCGCATCGTGTTCCCGCATCGCCTCCGCGCCCGCGTCTTCGTGCGACTCGTCGACCACTCTGCGGGCCATCGCGATGCTCGCCATAATCTCTTCGTCCAGTTCACTGAAGGCCCGCCTCGATTCGTCCATGACGACCTCCCACTGGGCCTCGGTGAAATGACCGCGCCCCCTGGCACCGATCAGTTGCACGTCGGCGAAGTGCATGATCCGTTCGGCATGGTGCGTCTGGCCCGCTTGTGCGCTCTCGACCTCGGCCATCAGTTGGCCCAGTGGGAAGTCTCCCTCGGCCACCTCGGTCAGGCGCGATCCGATCCTCGTGACGTACACGATCATCACTGCGCCGGTAGCGACGAGCAACGCCAGCAAAAGGCCAACTATAATCATGATTTTCGCCGAGATTTTCAGGTCTCTCAACATCGTCTTCCTCCAGGCGGTCGAATCGAAGTGTTCGCCGCGCGACCTTCCAGCGCCGTCTCCGGCGCCGCAGGCCGTAGCGTCTGTGCGCCGCTACCTGTGCGGCAAGTTCGAATGACACCTTAGCGAAGCGCGTACCACAGAGGCAACCCGACTCTCCGGTGGATTCTCTCATATCGGCTAACACCTAGGCTATCTTGGAGGTTCTGATTTTCGATCCGACGCGCGATCCCGCGCGCTTTGATGAGAGAGGCGGCCTGAAGGCTAGGGGTCGCACGACCACGCGCATGTGGTAGCGGTGCCACGCTCGCGTGCATGGCATACCGATCGCGGCTGTCGGCCCCGCTGAGCCGAAGCGGCTGGCTTGGCCGGCGCGCGCCGGACTTCGCGGCAGACCGGCACCGATGGCGGCAAGGAGCGGGCATTCTATATCGGTATCGGATGAGCAGCGGCGTCGGGAAAGCGGGAGGGCGTAGCGGCAGGTGCGGGGTCGCGGAGAGGCCGACGAGCGGGGCCTGCTGCGAATGGAAACGGGTGGTCCGGTGGATGGCCAGGTATCGTTACGGTCCGACGAGGTAGTCGCTCCTCTCGAAGCCGTATTTGTGCATCTTCTCGACGAAGTTCTTCCTGTCGATCTTGGCTGTCCGCGCCGCTTGCGCGACGTTCCCGGCGCAGCGTCGGAGCAGGTTGTCGATGTACGTCCTCTCGAATTGTTCGGTCAGTTCCTGCTTCGCATCCATCATGGGGCGATCGGTGTCGCATTCGATCGGGATCGATGCCGCAGCAGGTTCCGCGGCTGCCGGCTCCGACATGCCGAGATGGATGTGTCGTCGCTCTATCTGCCCCTCGCGCGCGAGGATCGAAGCCCTGTCGACCACGTTCTTCAGTTCGCGCACATTGCCGGGCCACCGATGCGCCAGGAGCGTCTCATATACCTCCGGCGTCGCCCCGGCGATCGTGCAACCGTATTGCGTATTGGCCTCATTCAGGAAGTGGTCTACGAGAAGCGGCAGGTCGTCCATCCGTTCGCGCAGGGGCGGAAGCGGCAGCGTGATCGTGTTGAGCCGATAGAGCAAGTCCGGGCGCAGAGAGCCGTCGCGAATGGCCTCCGCGATGTCCCGGTTTGTGGCCGCCACGACGCGCACATCCGCCTGATGAAGCGCCGATCCGCCCACGCGCTCGAACGTGCGTTCCTGCAAGAACCGCAACAGCTTGACCTGAAGCGAAGCCGGCATGTCGGCAATTTCGTCCAGGAACAGCGTGCCGCCCTGGGCCATCTCGACCTTGCCGATCCGGCGTTGCGTTGCTCCGGTGAACGCGCCCTTCTCGTGTCCGAACAGCTCGGTTTCGACCAACTCCCCGGGCAGCGCTGCACAGTTGACCGAGACGAACGGTTGGGCCTTTCGGCTGCTACAGTAGTGAAGGGCGCGGGCTGCCAGCTCCTTACCCGTACCAGTCTCTCCCAGCACGAGCACCGGCACGTTGACGTCGCCGACGGTTCGGATGGTGGAGAATATCTGCTGCATTCGCTGGCTTGCACCGACCAAGTTCTCGAACTGGTGCTCCGCGATGAGTTTCTGCTGCTCTTTGTCGTAAAGCTCTCTGACCGTCGTGAGCTCGTTCTGCGATTGTTCGTACATGAGCGCGTTCTCGAGCAATACTCCCGCCTGCTTGGCCAGTAGCGTCGCCACCGACCGGTGCGACGATTCCGTCAGAACCGGCTGGTCCCCTCCGTCCAGTGCAACGACGCCCTGTACGGACGTGCGGCCGGGCAGCGCGAGGTACGTGACCTGCTCGGGTACCGACTCGGGAGGGTATGTGCGGCCGAACCACGAGGCCGTGTTCGCGTCGGCTCCGTCTGCCACTATGGAGTCGTGAGACTCGATGACGAAGGCGCTGTATAGCCCCTCGGCCGGTGTGACCGGAGGCGGCAGCCCCGGCGCCGCCATGGGGTCCTCCGCACGCCCTGTAGCGAAGTCGAGTCCTTCCCCGTGGGCGGCACGCACGTAGATCAGCACACGAGGCACGCCGAGGGGATCGGAGAACGTTTCGGCCAGGACGTCGAGAAGCGAGGCGACGTCGACACAACGGGCGAGTCGGCTGTGAACGTCTATCAGCATCGATAGATCGTTCTGACGCTCCTCTAGCGCTTGCCGCGCCTCTTTCTCTTGCCGGTAGAGCTGTGCAAAATCGCGCCCATAGGCCCTCAGCATACGGACGTGGATATCGTCGTCCGGATGGAGATCGGCTTCCTTCTTCTCCGATGTCACGTGTCACTCTTCGACGGGGTGGTGCAAACGGAGACTGCCGCCGGTGCGGAATGGCGACCGCGTTCACAGCTCTGCGACCAAGCGCAGCCGGGCGAACGAAGCCGACGCCCGAGAGGCGACCCGATCACAACCAATAATACGAAGGTTCGGGCCTACTGCGCAAACGCTTCGCGAGAGGCCCGCGCGTGGGGTGCCGCTCAGAGGTGGTCGCGGCCCAAAGCCCTGGCGATGCGACGCAGCAGATCCGAGAGGCGAAACGGCTTCTCGATCAGATCTATGTCGCTATCCAACACGCCGTACTTGGCGACAACCTTGTCAGGGTAGCCCGACATGTACAGCACCCGGATCCCGGGTCTGACCTCCGCAAGTGCTTCGGCCAGTTCTCGCCCGTCCATCCCGGGCATAATCACGTCGGTGAGGAGGAGCTGAATGTCGCCTTCGTACCCCTTTGCTCGCTCGAGCGCCTCGCTCCCGCTGTTGGCCGTCAGCACCGTGTGCCCACGATGTTCCAGGAGGCGCCCGAGGACTTCGAGAATCTCCGCTTCGTCATCGACAACGAGAACAGTCCCTCGGCCCTTGGGGAGGTCGACCGGCACAGGTTCGGGGCGAACACTGAGTGGAGCGTCGACGGCCGGGAGGTAGACGCTGAACGTCGTGCCCCTGCCACGGCTGGACTTGCAGAAGATCGAACCGTTGTGCTGCTTGACGATGCCGTAGCACGTCGCAAGCCCCATCCCGGTCCCTTGATTGCCTTTCGTCGTGAAGAACGGCTCGAAAAGCTGGGCCTGGGTATCCTCGTCCATCCCGCGCCCGGTGTCGGTGACGGAAAGACACACGTACCGGTCGGCAGCGTCGTCCGCCGCGAACGGCGTCGGGTCGTCTTGGGGAGCCACGTTGCTCGTGGTGAATGTCAGCGTTCCGCCCGTCGGCATCGCGTCGGAGCCATTCGAAGCCAGGTTGAGGATGATTTCTTCGATCCGCGCCGGATCGGCTTCGACGTGCCACAAACCCTCCGCCAGGTCGGTTACGAGCCTCACGCGCTCGCCGATAATCTGCGTGGCGAAAGGACGTGCATCCCGCACAATCGCGTTCAGCGAAGCGACTCTGGGGCTGATGACGGCCTTTCGGCTGAACGCGAGCAGACGCTTCACCATGTCGCTGGCCTTGTCCACCGCCCGCGCTATATGGCTGGTGTGGCGAAGGCGCGAGTCGTCGGTCGCCATCTCGATCTGGAGAAGCTCCGTATAGCCGGCGATGATCGTCAGCAGGTTCTTGAAGTCGTGCGCGATCCCACCAGCAAGGCGCCCGACCGCTTCCATCTTCTGCGACCGACGGAGCTGCTCTTCTAGCCCCTGCTGCTCCGTATTGTCGCGAGAGACCTTCACATAACTGAGGCTGTTGTCGATGGCGTCGCGAACCGGCGATATCGTAGCGTACTCATGAAGAAGCGTCCCGTCCTTGCGTCGGTTCGTTATCTGCCCGGACCACGCGCCCCCCGCTGCCACCGTTTCCCACATGTTCTTGAAGAACGATGCATCGTGCACACCGGCGTTGAGTATCCTCGGATTCTGGCCGATGGCCTCCGAGCTGCTGTAGCCCGTCGCCTCCTCAAACGCCGGGTTGACGTAGCGAATAGCCCCGTCCGCGCCGGAGATAACCACGATCTCACCGGCCTGCTCGATGGCTCTGGATAGCAGCCGCAGCCGTTCATCGGCGCGGGTTCGCTCCGTGATGTCCTGCACCGTGCCGGTCATCCTGGTCGGCCTGCCCGATTCGTCGCACAAGACCTCCGCCTGCTCGTGAACGATTCTCTCTCGGCCATCCGGTAAGACTATCCGGTGGTCCAGATAGTACGGTCGGACGCCTTTCACGGCGTCTTCGACGCCCTCCTGCACTACGTCGCGATCGTCACGATGGACCGAGGCCATGAAGCGGTCGTACGTCATCTCGGAGGCAGACGGCAGCAGGCCGAACATGCGCCAGACCTCCGACGACCACGCGATTTCGTTCGTCACGATGTTCCATTCCCAGCTTCCTACATGCGCGATCCGCTGCGCCTCGTTGAGCAACGCCTCCCTCTCCCGCAGAGCATCCTCGGCCTCCATTCGCCCCAACTCGCCGGACACTCGGGCCGACAGTATCCGGAACATCGACTGGATCGTCTCCCGGTTCTTGATCGGCTCGGTTCCAAGCGCTACAATCAGCCCGTGGGCCTTCCCTGCTGGATCCATCAGTGGCACCCCGGCGTAGCTGTTGGCCCCCATTTCCACAAGCAGGTGGTCATCCGGGAAGGACGCTTGCACGCCATCGACGTAACAGCAGACGTCTGTGCTGTTCTGCATCAGAACATCCCGACACGGTGTGCCGACCAGATCGTACTCGAAGTCATCGATAGGCTCCCCGTCCATGCACGCCGCAATGGTCTTCACGGTGCCGGCTGCGCCATCGCTGGCCCAGCCGATGAAGGCGTACTTCATCTCCAGCGCCTCTGATATCCACTGGACGGCGGACTTGAGGAATGCGTCGCCGGTCAGTGTCGATATGCGCTCAGCTACTCCTCGGAGCAACACCTCAGCCTGCCGCCTTTCCGTTATCTCGTTCTGAAGCCGCGTATTGGTGCGTTCAAACTCGGACGTTCGCTGGACGACCAGCCTCTCAAGATGGTCGCGGTGCTCCTCCAGTTCGGCCTCGGCCTGCTTGGTCTCCACCACGCGGCCCAATTCGTCCGCTATCGCGTTGATGAGGCTACGCTCCTCCATCGCGAACGGACCTTCGTCGGATTCGGGGCGCTGCTCGCTGTAGTAGACCTCAACGACCCCCGCCCGGTCGCCGCGCACGACGATCTCCGCCGACTGCTTCCACTCGGTCTGCTCGAAATCCATCGACGCGAATTCTTCTCCGCCGTGAATGACGCGCGCGCAGGTAATCTCCGGGTATTGCCACGACGGCGGTATCAGGTTCGCCGCGCCTCGCAGTACCTCCACCAGCGAGACGCCCTGCATCTCGACCAGGTTGGAGATCCCGTACAGGCAGTTCAGCTCCTTGACTCGCTTGCCCAGGTCGTGCGCCAGCCGCTCGTGGGCAGCCTCGGCACGCTTGCGGTCTGTCAGGTCCACGCAGGAAGCCATTAGCTGCAGAGGCGCCCCCGAATCGTCAGTCACCATCGATCCGTGAACCTGCACGTCCACCAGGGTACCGTCGTCTCTCCTCGCCTGCAGCTCGCCGACCCAGTTTCCTGCGCGGAGCATCGCTTTCGTGATTTTCCGCTTGCTGTCTTCAGCTTCCCAGAACGACGTTATCGGCCTTCCCAGCATCTGTCCGGGATCGTCGTATCCCCACAGTGTCATCGCGGCGGCGTTCACATACGTTAGGGTCCCTCGCGGGTCGGCGAAGGCGATTGCGTTGACTGACGTTTCGATGGCGGCGTCCCGCATACTCGCCTGCTCTTCGGCGTGCCTGCGCTCGCTGATGTCGCGCAACACTCCCGTGAAGCACCGACCTTCCCCCGTCTCCCACGAAGCGACCGAGAGCTCCACGGGGAACTCGGCCCCGTCCTTCCCAAGGGCCATCACCTCCATGACGTGACCCGGCGCCCCTGCGCTGCCGTCCTTCACTGCATGGTCGAACGCGGCACCGTGGGCGCTACGAAAGCGCTCCGGTATCAGACTCGTCAGTGTCCGGCCCACTGCCTCGGCGGCGGAATAGCCGAAGATGGCCTCGGCCGCCCGGTTCCACAGGATGATGTTGCCGCTGCCGTCAACGCTCACGATGGCGTCTCCCGCCGTCTCGACGACCGAACGGAGATGAGTCTCGCTCTTCTCAAGCGCTTCGAGGGCCGTGGCGTTCTTGAGAGCCGTCGTCGCGAGTTCGCTAGATGTGATCTCTCATCAGGTTGTCCACACGGGGCATCAGAGCGATGCTAT
>CAZSJP010000178.1:3619-7989 GCA_964606675.1 uncultured bacterium | reverse complement strand
GTCCGGCCCCGACCCACAGATGACACTCGCGACGCTGGCGAGGCTCGTCGGCCAGTTGGAGGCCGGAGAGCTGCAGGCCGACTCGTCGCCCGCGCCCCACAACGGCCCCGAGGGATACCGATGGGACCACGAGCTTATCGCAGAGCACGTACCGGACGGTGCGTCGGTTCTCGATCTCGGATGTGGCTCAGGCACGCTCCTCGCCCGTCTCATCCGGACTAAGAGCATCTGGGGGCAAGGGATCGAGCTTGATTCCGAGCAAGTCCTGGAATGCGTCACGAATGGGGTGCCGGTCTTCCAGACCAACCTCGACGACGGCCTCGCGGGCTTCCCCGACGACAGCTTCGACTACGTGGTCCTTGAGGAAACGTTGCAGACGCTTCACAGGCCGCTGATCGTGCTCGATGAGATGGTGCGTGTCGGGCGGCTCGGTATCGTCTCATTCCCGAACTTCGGCCATTGGCGGATGAGGGTCGATCTGGCGCTAACCGGCAAGATGCCGGTTACGGAGACCTTTCCGTTTCCATGGCACGAGTCGCCGAACATTAGCCCGCTAACGCTGAGTGATTTTGAAGCGCTCGTCGAGGCCGAAGGCATCGAGATAGTCGACGGCCACGTCTGGTCGGACGGACGGACGCGCCCGCTTCGGTCCGAAGAGAATCTGTTCGCCGAGGAGGCGATGCTCATCATCCGACGCGGGTCGGCGCCGCCGGCCGAACCCTCCGGATAGTGCTCCAGTCGGCCTTCCGACGTATATTCTATTCATATGACACGAGTTGAGTATTCGGCTCGAAACAACCCGTTACCGCCCCTGGCAACGTATTCCACCCGCATTGGAGGAGCCGCTTGCACCCGGCCCGCAGACTGCTTTCCTACGCCAGACCTTACTGGATCATGATCGCGGGCGCCGTCTTCTCCGGCATGCTCAAGTTCATGATGCCAATCGCGATACCGCTGGCGATCAAGGAGATCATCGACAACGTCGTGGGCGGCACAGGGCCGGCAGACGAGCGAATCGACCGCCTGTACACGATCTGCACCGTGCTCGCCGGAGTCATGGTGGTTCAGGCGGTAGCCACGTATTTCCGCTCTTTCCTGGTCAAGTATGCCGGCACGCGAGTCATCTTCGACCTGCGGTGCGCCCTCTACGAGCACCTGCAACGGTTGTCGCTGCGCTTCTTCGAGGAGCAGCGCACGGGCGCGATCGTGTCGCGGCTGCTCGCCGACATCAACGCCGCGCAGCAGTTCATGAACAGCGCACTGGTCACGATCGCGATGGACACGTCGCTGATGGCGATCGTGATAGTGATTCTGTTCCGCATGAACGTTACCATGTCGCTCTGGGCGATCGGTCTCCTGCCGATCTATCTCATCTCGTACCGCTACATCAACCCGCGGGTGCGCGCCGCGACGAAGAGCGCCCAGAATGAGCTTGCCGAGATGTCCGGAGACGTCACGGAGCGGCTCGGCGCGATGATGGTGGTCCAGGCTTTCACGCAGGAGAAACGCGAAGCGGCGAGTTTCCGCGGCCGCAACGAGGACTACACCGGATTCGTCCTGACGCGCGTCAAGCTGTCGGCATTCCTTCAATCGGTGACGTCGTTCGTCACGGAATTGTCGCCGATCATCGTCCTCTGGGTGGGCGCCACGATGGCCGTCAGCGGCACCACGACGGCAGGCGAACTGGTTGCGTTCTACGGGCTACTCGGCATGCTCTACGGCCCCATACGCAGGCTCTCGGACGTCAACGTCGTCATCCAGACGGCGATCGGTGCGCTGGAACGCGTCTTCGAGTTCTTCGACGAGACTCCCGACATTCGTTCCCGCAAGGGCGCCGAAGACCTGGAGAGCGTCGTCGGACACGTCGAGTTCCGCGACGTCTCGTTCTCGTACGACCCCGAACTGCCCGTATTGCGCCACGTCGGTTTCACTGTGAAGCCGGGCCAGGCGGTGGCGCTCGTGGGCGCAAGCGGCTCCGGAAAGAGCACGATCGCGAAGCTGGTGACGCGCTTCTATGACGTCGATTCCGGCCAGATACTCGTCGATGGCACCGACGTCCGCGACGTGACGATGAAATCGCTCCGAAAGCAGATCGGCATCGTGCCGCAACGGTCGATGCTGTTCCGCGGGTCGATTCGCGAGAACATCATGTACGGACGCCCGAGGGCCACTGCCGACGAAGTAGTCGCGGCGGCCAAGGCCGCAAGCGCACACGAGTTCATACTCGAACAGGAAGACGGCTACGAGACCGAGGTCGGCGAACAGGGCGTGCAGCTTTCCGGCGGACAAGCGCAACGCATCGCACTCGCCAGAACATTCCTCAAGGACCCACGCATACTTATCCTCGACGAGGCGACGTCCGCGCTGGACTCGGCATCGGAGAACGCAATCCAGGATGCGCTGCGGCGCCTGATGAAGGGCCGGACAACCTTCATCATCGCCCACCGGCTCACCACGATCGTGGATGCCGACTTCATCCTCGTCGTGCAGGATGGGCGCATCACCGAGCGAGGGACCCACACCGGCCTACTGCAGCGCGGCGAAGCATACGCCGACGTCTGCGAGCAACAGTTCGGACCCATGCTCAGGATGGCGCAGGACGCCGGCCTCGAAGCGTCGGGCGAGCCGCTGTACACGGCGCCACGCCACGGAATGTGACGTTCCTCGCCCAGTGTGGCGAACGAAGACACCGCACCTCTCCACACGCAGCCCCTTGCCGGAACCTGCCGGCCCGTGTATCCTACGCGATCACGTACCACTCGATGGAGGGGCGAGCGATGTCTGAACGCGGCCGCCAGTTCGGGCCTGAGCGCATCGAGATGACCGACCCGACGACGGGCACGTTCATCATGCAGCTCACAGCCGAGCAGAACGCCAGCACCAAGCTGTACTTCGAACACCAGTCGTTTATGGCCAACGACAAGACGCTGCTGTTCCTCTCGCAACGTTTCCCCGGCAGGGGCGCACCGTGCGACTTGTACCGTGTCGACGACGATGCGAGCAACCTCACCCAGCTTACCGACGAGAAGCACCCGCTCGGGCACCCGATTCCGGCATGGGACGAGAACCTCATCTACGGCGTGCGCGGCAATGCGCTGATCTCGCTAGAGCCGGACTCGCTTGAGGAGACCGAAATCTCCCGGTGCGACGACGCTCAGGGGCTGGGAGCGTGTACTCTCTCCGGCGACGGAGCCTATTTCCTCGGATGCACGACCCTGAAGGACGGCAAGACCGCCATCGTCCGCTTCCGAACCGACGGCAGCGAAGTGGTGACGCTGTGCCACGGCATGCCCACAAACCACCTGGTCGCGAACCCGGGCAAGCCGGAGTTCACGTTCGGCGGCAAGCTGACCGAAGACGGCCCTCACGTCGTTGTTGTCAGCGACATCGATGGCGAGAACGTCCGCGAGTTCCCGTTCCAGGGGTTCGCTCACAGCGCGTGGCTGGGGCGCACGGGCCGCTTACAGGGCTGCCTGCTGCCGCCGGGCCATGGGATCGCGTCGATTGCATCGAACGAGACCGAACCAACGACCATCGCTAGCGGGACGTATTTCTGGCACTCCTCGTCCAGCATGCATATCGACGGCGACGAGGACCGACACTGGATCGTCGCCGACACGAACTGGCCCGATGTAGGCATACAGCTTGCCGACGCAGAGAGCGGTCGCTACGCGTGTCTGTGCAAGAGCCTCGGCAGCCAGGGCGATTGGGTGCATCCTCATCCGTCGTTCAACCGTTCGGGCACGAAGGTGCTGTTCAACTCCGACCGGACGGGCGTTCCGCAGATGTATCTCGCCACGATACCCGATCACCTGCGCGACGAGGTGCTGACGGGCAACCTCACGCATCGGCAGCGGTGGGTAGGCCGAGAGATCTAGTTCGAGCCGCGGCTGCCGTGGCGCCCAGGACCCGGGCCTCGCGCCTGACTCGGAACGAACGACACGCAACACAGGAGCACACCCATGACATCGCGCGAAAGACTGATGACGGCATACAGCGGCGGTCAGGCCGACCGAGTGCCGATATACGTCCGGGGCGTGCCCGCGCACGACGAGGAATGGGTGCGGGCCCGCGATCCGAGCTACCGTCCGCTCATCGAGCTTGTCGCCGCCGAGTGCGATCTTGTCGGCGGGTACGGCGCTGACTCGGGCTGGCTACTCACGGGCAGCGACGACGTGAGGCGCGAGAGCCGGTCGGAAGAGAGAGGCGACTGGGTCTACACGGAATCGCTGGCGCACACGCCGAAAGGCACGCTAAGCTCTGTGTACCGATCGAGCAAGCGCGAGTTCTGCGGGCTGGACGACACGTTCTGCGTGAAGAACGAAGACGACCTGCAAGCCTTCCTGAGCGTTCCATACGTGCCGACCACG
>CAZSJP010000178.1:0-3609 GCA_964606675.1 uncultured bacterium | reverse complement strand
AGCGACTTCCCGGCGAAGGAGGCGGCTCTCGGCGACCGGGCAGTGCTGATAGTCGGCGGCGTCGACCCGATTGCGTACGTCCACGCGCTTCTGGGGCAGGAGCTTCTGTGCTTGTGGAGCGTCGAGCGACCCGAGACCGTCGACATGCTCGTCGAGACGTTCACGGAGCGTCTGCGGGAGCGATACGAATACCTGCTGGCCAACGGCGTTCGCGGGGTGTTCGGGTTCGTGGGCGCCGAATACGCCACCCCGCCGCTTCTGCCTGCCGCAACATTCCGCCGATGGGTGACCGAGCCGATGAAGATCGTCACCGAGCCGCTCCGGAAGGCAGGGATGCCGATCCACGTCCATTCGCACGGCCCGCTCGACGCGGTGTTGGAGCAATTCCCAGAGATGGGCGGCGACATACTCCACCCCATTGAGGCGCCACCGATGGGCGACGTGACGCTCGACGACGCGAAGCGCCGCATAGGAAACGATATGTGTCTCGAAGGGAACGTGCAGATCGGCGACTTGTACGCGGGCACCGAGGACGAAATGCGCGACGCGGTGAAGACGGCGATAGATCAGGCCGCGGACGGCGGCGGGTTCGTGCTGGCGCCCACGGCATCGCCCTTCACGCCGAAGCTGGAGGACCATACGGTACGGAACTACGTCGCACTGATCGAGACGGCGCTGGAGTACGGGAGGTACTAGGCAGTCGGATACCTGCGATACCAAGATGTGCTTCGCCGTTCACCCGTTGTATGACACTTGACAGGAACGGATTTGTCAGTACATTAATTACACGTAAGACAGAGTTACCAGACAGCCCAGCGGAGGAGGACTGAAATGTCTGATGACACACGTCCGAGCAATGGAGCGAAACTACCATTCGACCTGTATGACTTCTTCGGTTATCTATGCCCGGGCGCGCTTCTCGTTGTGACCGCGCTCGTGCTGCTTCAAAGCTTCGTGGACTACGGTGAAGTGTTGGCATCGTTCAGTTGCCCGGTTCAGCAACAGTGCTGGCATAATCAGTGGTGGGCTGGACTGCTTATCCTGTTCCTGTCGTTCGTGCTCCTGTACGTGGCGGGGCACGTGGTGGCCGCGCTCAGCGCAACTCTCATCGACAGGGTGTTCATGAAGGAGATCGTTGGCTACCCGTACGCCCGCCTGCTCAATCTGCTATCCGGGTCGGAGCACCGCTCCTTCACAAGGCCGCTGGATGTGTACCTACTTCTGTCCGCTCATGCGGCCTGCGCTGCAGGCATCGCCCTCGTGCCGCTAAGCCCGAGCGGGAATTGCCCCGCATCGTGGACCTCGTCCGTGCTGATCGCCATACTGCACAGCGCCTTCATCGCTTCTCTGTACGCATTTGGCGTACTCGTGCTGCTGAGGCTGACGACGAAGTTCCTCAGAGGGGTGTTCGACGCGCTCCGAAGCCAGCGGGCGTGGCTGGACAAGGCGACAACCCGCGTGCTCAAAGTCTGGGCAGCACCGGCGCAGCCGCTCGCGCGCGGGGCCGAAGCTTTCTTGGAGATGTTCGGTGTGCAGCCGTTCGGCCTCGAGATCGCGGACAAGTTCAGGGCGAAATTCCATGAGCAGTTCGGTCTGGAATCTGGCACAGCCATGACCGAGAACTTCTGGCAACCATACATCTCGGTTACGAGAAACGATCCCAGCCTTCGCGCGACGCTCCAGCACTTCCTGCACCTCTACGGTTTCGCGCGGAATATCTCAATGGCGTGTTTCATCAGCAGTGCGATGGTCCTGGGGCGCTATTACTGCTACTCCAACCACGCGGCTACCCCCGCGCTGGACTCGTTCCCGTTCTTCACGGTCGCGTTGGTGTTCTACGTCCTGGGGTGGGTGATGTTCGGGAGGTATTACTACTTGTACGCAGGGTATTACACAAAGATGATGATTCGGGCATTCATAAGCCAGCAACCCAGCGAGCCGTGAAAGAGACAGGCACCGCGGATGGATCCGCCACCGATCACCCCCGCCACTCGACGAGCTTGCCGTGCTTGCGGAGATAGTCGTCATTGATCGTCATGCCCCAGCCAGGGCGGGCCGGCGGTGCGAGCATCCCATGCTCGGGTTGCGGGAACCCGTTGAAGAGATCGGGCCAGGCCGGGTGCAGCGCGGGGTTGTCGTAGCATTGCACCCACTCGCCATTCGGCACCGCCGCCGCCAGATGGACATGGAAATGTGGCGCGTTGTGCGGAGCCATCGCGATGCCCAGTTCGTCGCATCGTCTGGCCACGCGGAGCCATTCGGTCACGCCGCCGTTGGCGGTAGCGTCGAACTGCATGAATGAGATTCTGCCGCGCTCGGCAAGGTCCCGGCAGCCCTCGTACTCGGTGTGGCCCTCGCCCGCGGCCAGAGGAATCGTCGTCGACCCGGCCAAGAGGCCGGTATCCCCGTTGGCGTCGTGCCCCGCATGCGAACGATAGTTGCCGCCTTGGGGGCAAATCGGGTCCTCCAGCCACACCAGGCCGAACTCCTCGAGCCGCGCCACGGCTCGCTTGGCTGTCGTCAGATCCCACGCCATGGACGCGTCGGCCATCACTCGGGTGCCGTCGAGACGCTCCACCGCTGCACGCACGCGCTCGACACTCGACCCGATGTCTCGCCCTATGTGGATCTTCGCCGCCCGATATCGGCCCGACGCGCACTTGGCGGCAACGTCGTCCGCCATCTCTTCTGCAGACCGGTCGTCGACGTAATATCCATCCGAAAGACACGTGCCGACCGGATGGCACACCCCGTGCAAGTTCTCGCATACTGGGACGCCCTGCCTCCGCGCGCGTATATCCCACAGTGCCAGGTCGACCGCTCCGATGGCGGCCAGCACGGCTCGACGTCGCCATTGTGCAGGGCGCAGGACTCCCTGGCCGAGGGTTGTGAGGAACATTCTCTGCCAGAGCCCCTCCACGTCTTCTTCGGGCTGGCTGCGCAGCAGCGGACAGAGGGCGTCCTGGATAATCCGACAGATCGTATCGGGCTCGTGGCCCCACGCCGATCCGATGCCTTCGACGCCGTCATTCGTCGTAATGCGACAGACCACGTCGGTACATGCAATGATAGACCCGCGCACCACTCCTTGAGGGACGTCTAGCGGGATGCTGACCCAAGCGCATTCGACTGCGGCTATCGCCATGCCGCATCGGTCCTTTCTGGAGGATTCCGATACACACCAACCCAGCGATTAATGTTAGTCCGAGGGCGACACCGTGTCCATGCTCTCGCGCCCGGTTCGTCCACCCCTCGACGCGCGTCGGGCCGATGGATATCTTCGTCCGACACCGATCCCCGACACGTCCGACGGTGACAGTGCGCATGAAAGTACCGGTTCTCACAGGCCCTACCGCCACCGGAAAGACCGCGCTCGTCCTTGCACTGGCGGACCGATTCGGGTCGATAGAGGTCGTCTCCGCCGACTCGCGGCAGGTCTACCGCGAGCTCGATATCGGCACGGCGAAGCCCACCCCGAGTGAGCGCGCGGCGGTGCCCCATCACGTTCTCGACATGGTGGACCCGGCCGATTCCTACTCCGCCGGACGGTTCATGGCCGACGCGGAGGCGGCGATCGGCGACTGCCACGACCGTGGGAAGACGCCGCTC